>CBQVAZ010000298.1:0-5041 GCA_967720205.1 uncultured Gemmatimonadaceae bacterium
CCTGTGCAGCTAGTGGCCGCGGCAGGACGACGAGATTCGCGAGCGCGAGGGCGAGGGCGATTGCACGACGCATGAGTTCTCCGGAGTCCGATCAGAGGTCCGAGGAAGATCGACTCCGGTGCGCAACAATCAAGATCAAAAGCCTTCACCGCAGAGAACGCGGAGAACGCAGAGGAACTGGCACAGAGATGTCTTTCTTTCTAAGCAGTCCTCCGCGGTCTCCGCGAGGCTATAGTTGTTGTTCCTTCTTCTCTGCGTTCTCTGCGTTAAGCCTTTACATCAATCGGCTTCGCCCAGTAACGCGGCCACATCGAGTGGCTTGAGAGTCATCTCGAGCTGGCCACTGGCGTCGCGCGGCCACTCCTCACGCGGACGATCGCGGTACAACTCGATCCCGTTGTCGTCCGGATCAGCGAGATAAATCGCCTCACTCACGCCGTGATCCGAGGCTCCGTGAATCGCCACGCCGGAATCGACGAGTTGCCTAACGGCTCGCGCCAAATCCTTGCGAGTCGGATACCGGATGGCGACATGATACAGCCCGGTGTGCCCCGGCGGCGGTGCTGTGCCGCCGAGGCTTTCCCATGTATTGAGACCGATATGGTGGTGATAGCCACCGGCGGAAACGAACGCCGCCTGACGCCCATACCGCTGCATCAGTTCGAAGCCGAGAACGTCCATGTAGAACGCGAGCGCTCGTTCTAGGTCAGCAACCTTGAGATGCACGTGACCGATATCCGTGCCGGCCGCCGTTTGATATCTCGGTCCCTTCGCACCCATCGTCGTACTCTCGGTTGTTAGCTCGCCGTCGGTCGCAGGATCTCGACGTCGAGAGAAATCTTCACGTCGTCGCCGACCAACACCCCACCCGCTTCGAGCGCCATGTTCCACTTGAGCCCGAAATCCTGGCGATTCAGGCGTCCCGTGGCGCTGAATCCCATGCGCTCATTTCCCCATGGGTCGCTGCCCGATCCTTCGTGCGTCACCGCGAGCTGAATCTCTCGCGTCACATCCCGAATCGTTAGGTCACCGATGAGAGTGAACTTGCCCTTTGCGCCCTGTACAACGCGCTTTCCCTTGAACGTCATCCACGGATGATTCTCAGCGTCGAAGAAGTCGGGCGACCTGAGGTGCGCGTCGCGCTTTGCATCGCGGGTGTTGATTGTCGCAATCGGAATCTTGACGTCGACATTCACGAGTTCCGGTGCCGCCGGATCGTACTCAACGGTGCCGCTGATGTCGCTAAACCAGCCCTTGACGGTTGAGATCATGAGATGGCGCACCGCGAACTCCGCGGTCGTGTGCGACGTATCGATCTGCCAAGCTCGTGTCGCGATTTCGGTGTTTGTTGTTGTAGTCATTTTTGTGTCTCCGGTTCTTGCTCGTTCCAGCAGCCGTACATTGTGCTGCTATGTATGATTGATTTGTAAAGTGTTAGCGCCGAAAAAAATCCCTACTTGATCGCCGCCGAAAGCCGGCTGATTGCTGCGAGGTCGCCCTCGGAAAGGCCGTTCGATAGCTCAGCTTCTGCTTTGGCTAGTGCCTTCGCGCCAGCCTCCTGCTTTTCCCTCCCAACATCCGTAAGCTCCGCCCGCACTGTCCGACGGTCGGTTGGGTCGTAGAGGCGCCTTACAAGCCCTTCTGTTTCAAGGCGATCCACGAGTTGCGTCACGTTAGATCTCACGCAGTTGAGCTTAGCTGCGATCTCACTTAGCGCCAGCGACTGTCGCGATTCTGCTAAGTAACTGAGCACTTTCAGCTTGGCGAGCGACAGGTCGTGCTCCTCGAGAGCCTTCTCGATCCTGCCGCCGAGGACAGCGCCTGCCTCTATCCAGGCCAGCACTGGCCCCTGCCCCGGTTTGTTCAAGTCACCCTTGGCTGATTGTTCATGCATGAATAATCTATTGATGTAACTTCGGCCGTCAAGGGGATGCTGCGGCTGCCGACCTGACCGGACGCCACGTCGCGGCGTATCATGCTGTCCCTTCGCAGCCAGTCGTCACGAGACAGCGAGATGACTTTTCACGATCGAGCGACCTTTCCGGGTGGGTTTTCCTGCGCGAGCCGCAATTGCGGACTCAAGGCTACCGGAAAGGATCTCGCGCTCTTCGTAAGCGAAGTCGACTGTGCAGCGAGTGCCCTGTTCACGCGCAACCAGTTCCCGGGCGCGCCTGTCGTGCTCGGGCGCGAGACAATCCGCGGCGGTTCGCTGCGGGCGATCGTAGCGAACAGCAAGTGCAGCAACGTCGCAACCGGCGAACGAGGCTTGGAAAACGCACGCAGAATGGCACGCGCGGCGGCGGCGGAGCTCGGCACGAGCGCGGAACGCGTACTGGTCAGCTCCACCGGAGTGATCGGCGTCCAGTTGCCAATCGAGAAGATCGAGCGCGGCCTGCAAGGGATGAAGCGCGATCTAGCGAGCGACCCGCTCGTCGGCGCAGAAGGCATCATGACCACCGATACACATCCAAAAGCACTGTCGGCGAGCGCGGAGGGAGCCACGATCACTTGGGTCGCCAAAGGCTCCGGCATGATCGAGCCGAACATGGCGACCATGCTCGTCTACATCTTCACGGATGCTGCGTTAGGTCCGCCCCAGCTCGACCGCATGCTGCGCGACGCGGCCCACCTCTCCTTCAACATGCTGTCCGTGGACACCGACACCAGCACGTCGGACACATGCGTGCTGATGGCGAATGGATTGGCCGGCGCTGTCGATCAAACGGAGTTTGCGCGCGTGCTGACGGCCGGATGCATCCGGATGACTGAGTTGCTCGCGCGCGATGGCGAGGGCGCCAAGCATCTTTTGCGAGCGACGGTGCGCGGCGCGGCCACAGAGTCGGAGGCACGGCGCATCGCCAAGTCGCTGGTGAATTCGCCGCTCGTGAAGACGATGGTCCACGGAGCCGATCCCAACGTCGGCCGCATTCTGATGGCTGTGGGAAAGTGCTTCGATTGCACGATTCGCCCCGAGTCGACAGACGCCTGGATAAACGGCCACTCCGTTGTGCGCGGCGGACAGCGCCTGGAGTTCGACGAGGCTGCGCTGCGAACGGCTCTGGCCGCCGAGACTATCGACATCGGCGTTTCGTTAGGTATCGCCGATGGATCGGCGACAGCGTACGGATGCGATTTGACGGCAGGTTACATCCAGGAAAACGCGGCGTACTACTCGAGCTGAAGTTGTTAACACATCCACTAGTGCGCGTTCGTCTGAGCTCGAAAGTACTGTGAACCACAGAGGACACAGAGGAAACCAAAACAAGAAAACGCACTCCTCTGCGTTCTCTGTGGTTTAATGCTTTGGAATCGAGAGGCAACCACCATGGTCGAGATGATGAGTCGTTGTGTGCTCCTGCTGTTCGCCGCGCAGGCGCTGTTGCAGCCGGTAGCGGTTCGGGCACAGGCCACGCCGCAGATTCCCAGCGCTATCTCCGCGTGGATCGCGCTCGATGCCACGCCGGGACGTGAACGCACGATCGGCGAACGCCTAACGCGCGAGCTCGGCGCCGGCTGGACGAGCGATGTGTGGGGCAACGTCATTCGCCGAACCGGACGCGGCGCCCCCAGACGCGTTGTCGCCTGCGCGCTGGACGTCCCCGGCATGGTCGTCAGCCAGATCACCGAGGCTGGCTACATCCGCCTGCATCGCTCCGGCGGCGCGCCGATGCACCCACTCTGGGATCAGTTCCACGAAGCGCAACGCATCTCAGTACTCACGAAGACCGAGCGGGTCCCCGGAGTCGTCGCAGTCGCCAACGGACATTTCGCACGCCAGCATCGGGGCGACACCACAGTAGTCAGCGTCGATCAGCTGTGGGTCGACGTCGGCGCCTCCTCGCGCGCCGGCGCCGAGGCGTTAGGCATCTCACTGCTCGATCCCGTGGTGCCCGATCGTCCGGCCTGGACGTACGAGGGGAACGCAGCGGGTCCGGCGGCCGGTGCGCGAGCGAGCTGCGCCGCTGTCGCAGCTGTCGCTGCTGGGCGTCCTTCGTCCGGCGAGACGATCTTCGTGCTTTCGCAGCAGCGCAGCTTCGGCTGGGTGGGACTCGCTGGATTCCTCGCGCGCATCGGGCAAATCAACGCGCTCACGCTCGTGGATGCTGGACGCCCGAATGCTGTTGACGCGGTAATGGCGCGTGTGCGTGCGCCGAGTGCCGTGCAACGCACGTTGAGTCTGGACTCTGCTCGCGTGATTGCACCGCGGGTTCGCTTCGCTGGCTCATTCGTGGAATCGATTCACGAGACGGACGCGCGAGCGCTGCTGGATGCCGTGGCGCGCGCAGCCGGCGTTTCGACGAGCCCAAACGCGGCTTGGCCGGCGCCGTCGATGGATACGAGCCGAGTACTCACAACTCGTCCCGACGCTTATGCGTCGATAGAGCGCCAGTTTTTCGCCCTCGCCGACCTGCCTGGCGTACCGGGCCATGAGTGGCGCGTGCGCGACGCGATCAAGTCCGCGCTTCCAGCGTGGGCGCAGAGTCGCTCTGTCGTGGATACCGCGGGGAATCTGATCGTGAGCGCCGGACCAGATCGTGATTCAGTGCTGTTCATGGCGCACATGGACGAAGTCGCATTCGAAGTGGAGCGCATCCTTCCAGACGGACAGGTCACGTTAGGTAGACGCGGCGGAGTCGTGATCCATGCGTGGGAAGGGCAGCCCGCGTATTTGCATTTCGACCCCGATGCTTCGGGTCGGGCAGCCGAGCCTCTGCGTGGCGTATTCGTGCCGCGAGACAGCGCACGAGTGAAAGCCCCAGCCAGCCTCAATGCGTGGTTCGGGCTCGACTCGGCGCAGCTCGTGGCTCGTGGCGTTAGGCCCGGACTCGGCGTCACGGCGCATAAACGTGGTGCGCGGCTCGCTGGAACGCGCGTGACAGCCAGAGCCAGCGACGATCGCACGGGATCGACGGCGCTTCTCTCCGCCATTCAAGGCGTCGATCCATCGAGGTTGACTCGCAAGGTGATCTTCGCCTGGAGCGTCCGCGAAGAGGGCGGCTTGAACGGTGCGCGCGCATTCGCCGCCGAGCACGGCCGATCG
>CBQVAZ010000299.1:0-5038 GCA_967720205.1 uncultured Gemmatimonadaceae bacterium
TACACGGCATCCTCGTGCTCGTGTGGATCAGCGGCTGGATGGTTGTGCTTCGCGCACTGGCCAGCCACTTCGTCCAACGATTCTCACCGACCGGAATGTTGTTAGGCGCTGCCACGCTGACGGGAACCGGTCTCTTTCTTCTCAGCTTTGCGGACAGCACGGCGATGGCCTTCGCCGCAGCGACAGTCTTCGCCTGGGGCGTCGCGTTCTTCTTCCCGACGATGGTAGGCTCGATGAGCGAGCGTGTGCCGAAGACCGGATCGCTTGGTATCGTCCTCATGGCGGGAATCGGGCTCGGCATGTCCGGCGCCGTCGGCGTTCCGCTCATGGGAAAGTTGGCGGATCGCTATCTGGCCGAATCGCTCCCCGCGAACACGGCAGATGTGCTGCAGCGAGTAGCAGCCAAGTTTCCGCAGTATGTCGAACGCGCACGAACGACGAGCGATCTCTCCACGTTAGGCTTTCGTCCCAACGAAGTTGAGGCCGCACTCGTCGCGACGAATACAGCGCTCGCAGAAGCACAGCGCACGGGCTCGATCAAGAGCGACGCGACCGCGAATGCGCTGCGGGCGATCGTGGCCACGGCGATCCCGAACGAGCCGCTCGTCGCCGAGGCCAACGGCATCCTGCAGCCGGCAGAAGCGCAGGGTGGTCAGCGCTCGTTCCGCTACGTCGCTCCGGCCGCGCTGATCCTGATCCTCGTCTTCGCCGCGATGTACGCGCGCGATCGCAGCCGCGGCGGATATCGGGCCGTACGGCTCGAACGCGCTGGCGCTGCGCTGCTCCTGGCTGCTGCGTTAGGCGTGCCGCGTCCGTTGCACGCGCAGGCGCGCCCGGCTGCACGCGCTGAACGATTGCGCGTCCTCTTCCTCGGCGACAACGGACACCATCAGCCGGCGGCACGCGCCAAGGAGCTGTTGCCGGCGCTCGCGCGCAACGGCATCGACCTCTTCTACACCGACGACCGCAACGACCTCAACCCCAACGAGTTGGCGCGATACAACGCGCTCATCCTGTATAACAACCATGCCACGGTCTCGGAATCGCAGCTCAACGCGCTACTCGACTTCGTGGCGCGCGGTCATGGGCTCGTCGTGCTGCACTGCGCGTCGGCGTCGTTCCAGAACTCGGAGACGTTCATCAAGGTAGTCGGCGCCGCATTCAAGAGTCACGGCACCGGTGTCTTTACGGCGGTGCGCGTCGCACCGGATCACCCAGCGATCAAAGGCGTGCCAACGATCGAGAGCTGGGACGAAACTTATGTTCACACCAAACACAATCCCGTCGATCGCACGGTGCTCGAAGTGCGCCGTGAGAACGGACACGATGAGCCGTGGACGTGGGTGCGCACGTACGGCAAAGGCCGCGTGTTCTACACCGCGTGGGGGCACGATCAACGCACGTGGTCGAACGCGGGCTTTCAGCAGCTCGTCGGGCACGCCGTGCGCTGGACGACCGGCGATTGGGCCCTAACGCAGATCGCGAGCGACCCCGAAACAAAAATCGTCGATCTCGAAGTGCCGCTGCCAACGTACAAGCGTCCACCTGCCCCGTGGAACGTTCTCGACACGGCAGTCACGAAGGCGCAGGCTGCCCTAACGACTCCGGCGATGCTGCGCATGGTGACGCTGCCGCCGCGCTTCCACGTGGAGCCATTCGCGACAGAGCCGATGATCGGCAACATCATCGACTTTACGTGGGACGCGCGCGGCCGCATGTGGGCCGTCGAGACCAACGACTATCCCAACGTCGTGCTGCCAGACAGCGTGCCAGGCCACGATCGCATTCTGATCATCGACGATGCCAATCGCGATGGCCGCGCGGACAAGATCACTGTCTTTGCGAACGGGTTGAATCTCGCGACGAGCCTAACGCTGGCGAACGGCGGTGTCGTCGTCGGTCAGGCGCCGCACATGTTGTTCTTCAAAGACACGAACGGCGACGATAAGGCCGATGAACGCAAGATCCTGTTCACCGGCTGGCCGCGAACTGACACGCACGGGGCAATCAGCAACTTGCGCTACGGCTTCGACAATCAGGTGTTAGGCTCTGTGGGGTACAACGGCTTCCGCGGAACTGTGGGCGGTGTGACGTACGGCCGCGGCGACTTTGGCTCAGGCTATTATCGCTTTCCCGCGGACGGCTCGCGTATCGAGTATCTCGCGCGCACGAGCAACAACACGTGGGGCGTCGCGCTCACCGAGGACAACTTCATCTTCGGATCCACAGCGAACAGCCGGCCGAGCAATTTCGTGCATATCCCCGTGCGCTATTACCGCGCGATGGGATTGCGTGACACGATCCTTCCGGGAATCGCGGATCGCCTCGACATCTATCCGCAGATCGACATCCTGCAGGTCGATCAGTTCGGTCGCTACACAGCTGGCACCGCGCATGAGATCTACACGGCGCGTGCGTTCCCGCGGGAATACTGGAACCACCGCGCCTTTGTCGCCGAGCCGACGGGTCACGTTATCGGTATGTTCGACCTAACGCCGCAGGGTAGCGCGTATCGCGCGAAGAATCGCTGGAACTTCCTGTCGGCGCGCGATGCGTGGGTCGCGCCGGTTCAAGTAAAGGTCGGACCCGATGGCGCCATCTGGGTGTCGGATTTCTATACGCTCGTTGCGCAGCATAATCCGACACCCGAGAACATGATGGGATGTTGCAAGACCGGCGCTGGGCAAGCCTACGAGACGCCGAACCGTGATCGTCTGCACGGGCGCATGTATCGCATCTCGTACGACAGCATGCGCGCTGCGCCGGCCATGCGACTCGACAACGCCACGCCGCAGCAACTCGTGCGCGCACTTTCGAATGACAACATGTTCTGGCGCCTAACGGCGCAACGGTTGCTCGTCGAACGCGGCCGCCGTGACGTCATTCCGCAGCTGGTCGCGCTCGTCAACGATCACACCGTGGATTCGCTGGGACTCAACGTGGCCGCGCTACACGCACTCTGGACGCTGCACGGTCTCGGTGCCATTCCCACGGGCATGTGGACTCCCCAGCCCGTCAGGCCCGACAGCGGCGCTGAGATGGCGGCGCGACGTGCTCTCTATCATCCAGCCGCGTCGTTGCGCCGAGCGGCGCTCGAGATGCTGCCGCACGACGAACGCTTGCTCGGCGAGTTGTTTGAGGCCGGTGTCCTGCCTGATCGTGCATCCCCATGGACTGTCGAGTACACCATGACGTCGGCCCTGCAGGACGCCGATGCTCACGTGCGCCTGGCCGCGTTGCTCGCTCTCGCCGACATGCCCGGCTCGCCGCGCGCCGCGACGGCGATCGCCGAGATGATCATGCACCCTGACAACGCGCGTGACGCGTGGATCCCCGACGCCGCAGCGATGGCCGGCTCCAAACAAGGCGTAGACTTCGTTCGCGATCTCGTTAGGAAACAGCTCCCGGCCACTGACTCGGTTGCGCTCGCTGGTGTCGCGCGCACCGTGCACAAGCTCGTTCGTTTCTATGCCGCCCCTGCTGACGGTTTTGCTGTTGTGCGGCTCATCGAGACCGTGCCGCAGACGCATCCTGTCATTGGTAGCGCGATCCTTGACGCCGTCGCGACGGCGTGGCCCGAAGAGCGGCCGCCGCAGCTGTCCGCCGAGCAGCGGGCCATTCTGCAAGCTGCGGCGCGCGGCGCCCCCGCGCTCGCAGACGGGTTCACGAAGGTGGCGGCGCGATGGACCCTGGCAGACGTGTTCAAGAGCCAATGACGACTCGGTTCGTACTCCTAGCGTTAGGCATGGTGGCCGGCGCCTTTGGCGCGACAGCGCGCGAAGGTGTGGCCCCAAACACCCTGCTCGATACGACTCTGGTTCTGCGTGCGAGCGGGAGCACGCTCGAGTTCGTCCCCGCACGACTCTCGGCGCGCAGCGGGACGCGCGTGCGGATTCGATTCATCAATGACGGGACTCTGCCGCACAATGTCGTCGTTCCCATAAACGAAGACGACCTCGATGCCCTCGCGACGGCGGCGTACAACGCCGGCGCATCCGGATTCGTGCCGTTAGGCGACTCGGCGAAGCTGCTCGTCTATTCCAAGCTCGTGTCGCCTGGAGAAACCGCGGAGCTCAGCTTCGTGATGCCGGCGCCAGGAGAGTATCGCTACGTGTGTCTCTTCCCCGGACACGCGAACTCGATGCTAGGAACGCTGCGCTCTCTGCGTTGAGCGCGGCGTGCGAAGCGCGACGACGGCCATCCAGAACGCAACGAGCAAAAGTCCATACATCTCGCGCGACTCTTCGATACCTAAGTCTTTCATCTCCCACGCGCTGAACATCGACTTTGGGTCGACTCGCCCGACGACACGCGGCCCGATTGTCGCGGCCCAGACCAGCGCGATGGCACCGACGACGAGCGGCTGCCAGCTGGCGACGCGCCTGACGAGAGACAAGAGACACACGACCGCGGCTGCACCGTAGATCGCGGCCCAGCGGATTGGATCCGGATCGTTGAATTGCACCACGACGGAGAGCGCGAACATCAGGAAAAAGAGTACGTCGGCGGTCTGCCAGATGCGTCGCGCCATGGATCAGGTTCCGCTGCGGATGCCTAACGAGAATACGCGACCTGCCGCGGGCAGGTAGTATACGGCGCCGCTCGCGCTGGGATCGAGAAAGCCCGTACTGTTGAAGCGGCTCTCCAGCAGGTTGCGCAGTTCGAGCACAACTTCAGTGCCGGCCACGCGACGGGTCAGCTGCGCGTCGATGCGCGTATAGTTAGGCAGCCGGCGAGTATTCGCGTCGTCCAGAAAAATCGTGTGCGAATGGTTGGCGACGACGCTGAGGTCGAATGCGTTCAGCGGCTTGACGGCGAAACCACCGGTGAGTGCGTGACGCGGGATGGCCTTGAGCGATTTTCCCAGCGACGCTCCGCTGCGCGCCGTCACGGCCTGCAACGCGTAGTTGCCAAACAGGGACCACGCTCGGCTGCCTTGGGCGTTGAATCCCGCCTCGATGCCGCGATGCCGGCTGCGACCGATGTTCACGTAGCGCAACGTCGTCACATCGAAGTCTAGCTCGTTCCTCATCGCCAT
>CBQVAZ010000300.1:0-5019 GCA_967720205.1 uncultured Gemmatimonadaceae bacterium
GTCAGCGATGGCGAACCCGTAAACGGGTCCCTTGTCATCGCCGAATCGCACGCTGTGAAAGCGCTGCCCTGATCCGTCGTTGAAGTGGACGGCCGAGGGCGATTCTATGTGACCGACGACGATGTCCGGCTTGGAATCGCGGTTCACGTCGGCAACGGCGAGCGCGTATGGCTTGCTGCCGGACTCTCCGACTGCAACTCCTGGTGAGAACGTGCCGCCACGCTGCGCGAGATAAACCGTCATACCTCGCTCTTCGTCGATCGCAACGATATCGAGCAAGCCGTCGCGATTGAGATCGGCAGCTTCGGTCATGCGGATCGTCCCGTTAGGTGGACCGAAGGGGATGCTGCGCGACGCGGAAAACCTCGCCTTGGGCCCGGCCAGATACACGCGACTCTGCCCACCATCACGATGCGGCACGGCGAGGTCGATCAAACCATCGCCGTTGAAGTCAGCTGCGGTTATCGTCGTGGCTGGGTCGCGGGAGAATTCAACGCAGCTGCTGTCGAAGCGCGCAGCGCCCTTATTGAAGCAGATGTAGTTCGCTGTCTTGCCTACCTCTCCTCGATTCGCGACGACAATGTCCGGGAGCCCATCGCCATTGATATCGGCGACGGTTGCGTTTCGCGTGGGCCAGGTCGGCTGCCCGTAGCTCGAACCAACGCGAAAGTGTCCCTTTCCATCATTGAGATAAACGAGTTTTGGATCGGGCGCGTCATTGCTGATCACGACGTCGAGATCACCATCGCGATCCATGTCGACGAGCCGTCCGGAGTACGATCGATCGGAGGCTGAGCCGAGGTCGTATCCATTGGCGAAGTGGCCGGCGCCATCTCCAAGAAGCACACGATCGACGAGCGGCCAGTGCCGCCCCTTCGCTAGCACGACATCGAGGTCGCCGTCGCCGTCGACATCACCGAGGCTCACATTGGCCGATGTTTCCGCTGTCGATTCGAGCAGCAGCACGCGATCAAACGTTGGAAAAGTGTCAGCGCCGGCCATCGGGCTCGACTCGCGAGTGCCGGCGCCAACAGACCTGCGCGCCACGAGCGCGCCACCGAGGATCACCGTTAGGCACGCCAAAGCGAGCACTCGGCTCACGGGAGTCCAGACTCGCTAATCCTCAGACGCTTAATTCATTCGCCAGTTCGCTCCTCGTTTGGTGGAGCGGGGTATTGAACTCCGGCCGATGGCCTTTCCGATCCAAAAACCAACGCCCGCACCCACGAGGCCCACCGCGATCCCGATCACCGCGCCGAAGTTACCGTGCAGAACGACGTTAAACGCCAGGACTGGCAAACCGACGACGATGCCGATCAGCCACGCAGCGCGCGGGCTCACGGCGGAGAGGACGGCGCTCGTTATGAACAGTGCACCCGCCGTGACGCCTGCGTCGTCCCAAGTAGCCCGAGAGTCGACATAGGCGATCATACAGCCGATCAGCACTGCGAGAAGGACAATTCCGAGCGGAATTCGCGCGCGCATGATCAGAGCCTCGCTGTGAACGGCGCGATCATGCGCCGCGCATGTAAGCACATCCTGCGTTCTGCGCGCGGATCAACGCAAAAATGCCAGATGGCACGACGATCGTGCCCGGCACGAGATTCGACCGCACTTCCTCGCGCACTTCGTCGACCGGACGCTTGGTCATCTCCGCGTGCCGCGACGACCAATTGTTCATCGCGATGTTGCACAGCAACAGAATAGTACCGCGCGAACGGAGCGTCTCCAGCGAGCTGTCGCTGGATCCATTCGACGCGTGAGGCTTGAGGAAAGGGTTCCGCCGCGCGGGCTGCTGCGTTAGGCGATCGTTGATCTTGAGCTCTTCGCCGAGGGCGAACTTGTCCCAGATTGCATCGTTGAGCGCCAAAGGCGTGCCGAGTTGCCGCATTACGATGACGGCGCGCAGCTGCTCGTCTTTCGTGCCGTGGACCTCGTGGTAGTGGTCCAGGAACGTATTCGTGAGATCGAGCGCAAAGCCGTCAGAGATGTTTGTTGCGTCGAAGACGACGCGGAACTGCGCCTTGGCGAGTTGATCCAGCCAAGACGTATCCCACTTGTCCGTAGTTGCTGGGATCTCCAACTCAGCGACGTCCGGCTGCGCGGCCACTGCTCCCGCGCTCCCTGTCAGTAAGGCCGTCGCGATACCGAGCTGAGCGAGAAACTCGCGCCTATCCTGCGGAGCCTTTGCCTGTTGCGTCATTGCGTTTCTCCGTACACGGGGTCGTGCTCCTGGCTACCACGAGTATAGACACGGCAACGGTCATGATCGTATGCCGCGCCCGTGCTTCCGCTAGAGTTTCGCTGTCAGCAATTTCCCGGCGCAACTAACCAGGGTGAACGATGTCGATCGAAATCGAGCAACTGAACAGCATGCGCGTAGGCGCTGTTAGGCACGTGGGACCGTACAACCAGATCGGGCCGAAATTCCAACAGTTGGGCGCGATCGCGGGTCAGGCCGGCCTCTTCCAGGCACCCGGTGCGCTGATGCTGGGGATCTTCCACGACAATCCGCGCGAGACGCCGGCCGACCAACTGCGCTCCGACGCGGCGATCGCAGTGGGCAACGACACGCGCCTCCCCGAAGGCTTGACCGAGCAGGTGGTCCCTGGCGGACGCTACGCGCGCTTCACGCACATCGGTGGCTTCGAAGGGCTTCCCGGCGCATGGACGGAATTCACTGCCTCGTTAGGCTCCAGCGCCTATCGCATGCGCGAAGGCCCAGGGCTCGAGGTTTACCGGAGTGACATGGCGACCACGCCGGTAGACCAGCTGCGCACCGATCTCTACATGCCTGTGGAGTGAATCGCGCCCTAGCGGCCGCGCAGTCCATTCCTGTCCGCGGCGACGTCGACGCGAATATCCGAGAGCACGTTCGGCTCGCTGACGCCGCCGCGGACGAGAGGGCGCAGGTCGTCATCTTCCCCGAGCTCTCACTAACGGGCTACGAACTGGATCTCGCCAGCGAGCTGGCCTTCTCGGAGACGGATCAGCGTCTCGAGCCGCTCGTGAAGTTGGCGGCGTCCCGTCGCATGACGCTCATCGTCGGCGCCCCGGTGCGAATTGATTCGCGCCTCTACATCGGCGCATTCATTCTCACCCCCGACGGCGCGATCGACATCTACACCAAGCAGCACCTGGGCGCCTTCGCTCCCAGCGATAGCCCGGACGGAATTGTGCCGCCCGCGGAAGCGACAGTATTTCAACCCGGCGACCGGAACCCACTCGTTAGGATCGACGGCACAGCCGCGTCGATCGCTGTATGTGCGGACGTGGGGAGACCTGCGCACGCCAACGCGGCCGCGAAGCGTGGCGCAAAGACATACCTCGCGAGCATGTTCGTCATACCATCCGACATGGAGAAGGACCTAACGAGTTTGCGAACGTACGCTGAGCGGCATTCGATGGCGGTCGTCTTCTCGAACTATGGCGGTCCGTCCGGCGGACTGCCGTCCGGTGGCCGCAGCGCCGTCTGGTCGCCGGATGATGTGCTGGTGCGGCTCGAAGCTACAGGCAGCGGCGTTGCCGTGGCGATCGAACGTGAGGGCGAGTGGAGCGCGAGAACGCTCAGGCTCAGTTCAACTTGAGTCCGTACAATTTGGACGCATTCCCGCGCAGCACCATCGTCGCAATCTCCTCGGCGCGCTGACGCGTGATCTCACCGTCTCGCAGCATTGCTGTCAGCACCGTCGCGAGTGCCTGTCTCGCTGTGTGACTCCCGATCCACGCCGTGAGCTCCCAGCCGGCGTCCGGCCCACCGCCGAATGCGTCGCTGCCAAAGAGCACTTTCTCGGGGAACTGCGTCACGAACGTTCGTAACGCAGGAGCCAGCGTGGCCGGCGAATTCACAACCGTCATCAGTGAGATATCGGCGTAGACGTTAGGCTTCCACAGCATCGCGTTAGTGTGTGCGGCGTACATGCCGCCGCCGTGCACAATGACGAAGTTGGTACCGCGGAGCGTGGAGTCGTTGAACGTCGGCTCGAGCAGCAGCGGATCGCTCCCGGCCGCGCGATAGTAGCCGCCCGCTCCTTCCAGAGCATGAATGTGCACGGCCATACCGAGCCGGCCAGCCTCGCGCGCGATGTAGCGAAAGAGATAGTCCTGCAGGGTCTTGTACTCGGCGTGTGTTGGTGTACCGCCGCCGGCGTAGCGCGCATAGATGCCGCGCGCCGCTGCAAGTGAGGCATCGCCAAAGTCCAGCGCGCGGAGATACGCGACTTCGAACTTCACGGCGACGCAACCGCCCTGGCGCTGACGCTCGAGCGTGGCAGTCACCACATTGCGCAGATAGGCATCGAGCGTGGCAGGTAGTTTCGTTAGGCGAAGGTCGCTCATGTAACGCCGCAGCAGCCGCTCTTCGAGCGGGTACAGCGCACGGTAGTCTGGCGACGTGCGCTCCGCGGCTGTCGAGAGTGGCAGCATCAACGGATCGACATAGGATGCCCAACGAAAGCGCGGTGGAGCGACACCCGGACCCATCGCGATGCGGTTCGCGATCATCACCTCGACGCTGATCCGATCCAGGACCCACTCAGGGAACCGACTCCCTTGCTCGCGTGCGATGTTTTTCATCGTCGCGCGCAGCTCGTTCATGTGCGCGTCGCCGAGATCGTCGTACTTGTAGCCGTAGAGCGCGCGATAGGCAGCGAGCCAGATCGGCGTAGCGCCGCCGCGCAGTCGATCAGGCACCGAGAACGGAGAGAGGCCGTCGAGCGGCAGTGCGTCATACTCGGAATCGACAGGGACGACACTGTTGACGTGCGCGTGGTTGTCGACAGCGCGAATCGCTGCGATGTACGTGGCGAGCGATGAATCGACTGTCGCTTGCGCACCTGCTCCAACGGCCATACAGCAGACGAAAAGAAGTGCGTGCGCTAGGGCACGAGCTCTCATGTCACGTCTCCGTTGTTAGGCAATGCGCGTGGCGAGCGCCACGTATCGTCAGCCGCCGCTCTTCCCGGGTCCCTTGGTCGTTATGAGAATCACTCCGTTCGCGCCGCGCATACCCCAAACCGC
>CBQVAZ010000301.1:0-5006 GCA_967720205.1 uncultured Gemmatimonadaceae bacterium
AAGATTGAAATGACGTTGATCGAGGCCGAAGCGGCATTCCGCGTGAACGACTACGCGACAATGACGACGCTGCTCAACTCATTGCGTACAAGAGCCGCGGTCGGCCTACCGGCGATTACAACACCAACAACTGCGGCGGACGCGCAGAATGCACTGCTCAATGAGCGCCAGGCAGAGTTGTGGGTCGAGGGTCACCGTCAGCAGGACCTGCACCGCTTCAACAGGGTCAATGCGTTGTTAGGGCCCGGCCATGCGACAAAGCTGCCGCTGTCGCGCAACGAGATCCTGAACAACACGAGCATGACGGATGGTGGTGGGTCGTGCCCGAGCATTTCCTAGCATCGCCGGAGGTTTGAGTCATCAGTTGAAGAGGGGGCGGTCCGCGATGCGGCCCGCCCCCTCGTTGTCACACCAGCACTCGACAGCGACCCTTGAGGTCGTCGCGTAAAATGGGGTCAGACTCCATGTTGGGGTCAGACTCATGAGGGCGTCAGACTCTGGTGGAGTCTGACCCCATTAGCCCCCAAATCCAAGGTTCTTGCCATGGTCTCCCGAATCCTCCAAGTCGCGAGCCTAACGATGCTCGCCGCGGCGCCAGTGCTGGCGCAGGCCAACTATTCGCGAGCAGAGCAATTGCTCAGCTGGAACACCGACAAGCTCGTGTCGGGCGACCAGGTCAATCCGCAGTGGCTCAAGGATGGCAACCGCTTCTGGTATCGAAACAAAACGGCCGATGGCGCCGAATTTGTACTCATCGATCCAGTCGCGAACGGGCGGCGTCTGCTGTTCGATCACATGAGACTGGCAGTGGCGATGTCGACGGCCGGTGATACCGCGTTCGACGGCAAGCGACTTCCATTCAATACCTTCAAGTTCACGAACGATGGGGACAACGAAAATGAAATTGAGTTCAATACTGGGAAGCGGCGGTTCGTGTGCAACATTACCAGCTATCGTTGCACCGTGGGCGACACAGCTAAAAGTGATCAGCCCTACGTCCTCTCACCTGACAAAAAACGCGAAGCCTTCATCCACAACTACAACCTCTACGTCCGCACGCGAGGGGGGTCGGACAGCACACAGCTGACGACGGACGGAGTTCAGTGGTTCTCGTACGGTCTCGCTGAGCGACGTCCGTTCGAGACGTTCAGGCCACAAGGTGCGCGGCGGCCGATGTTACGCTGGTCGCCGGACGGCAAGAAGATCGTTGTCTATCGCGTGGACGAGCGCGGCGTGGGACATATGCATTACCTGTCCATGACGTCGCAGCGCGTTAGGCATTTCTCGCAACCGTACGCGCTCCCCGGCGATACGCTCGTACCGTATCCTCATATCTATGTCATCGACGTCGCGAGCAAGCAGAGCGTCGAGGCCAAGATCGCCCCGCGGCCCGCCCAGCTAGGCACAGGCGGCTCGGCAGTAGACTCGGCGTGGAGCGAAACGTCGGATAAGGTGCACATTGCCTTCCAGACGCGTGGCTCCAAGAGCGCCTACCTCGGCGAAGTCAATGCGGCCACAGGCGACTTCCGCGTGATCGCGCGCGACACCGGGAAGACGTACACCGAGATCAGCAATCCACAGGATCCGTCGTCGTGGTACGTCACGAAAGACGGTAAGGACGCTTTCTGGTGGTCGGAGCGCGACGGCTGGGGACACTTGTATCGCTTCGACGCGACGGGCGTCGCGAGCATCACATCGACCGATGGCGACGGCAGCATCTCGATGGCGCCTGAGCCCAAGGCGCAATTGACGAACGGCGCGTGGCAAGTCGGACGCATCTCGTACGTCGATGAGACGGCGAAGCAGATCTACTTCACTGGGCGCGGCCGCGAAGGCTTCCTGTACTATCCCAAGCTGTATCGCATGGGATACGACGGAAGCAACGTCACGGTCGTGACGCCCGAGGATGGCTTTCACCAGATCTCGTTCAGCCCGAGCGGCAAGTACTTCGTCGATACGTATTCGAAGATCGAGACACCGCCGGTCAGCGTGCTGCGATCGACGGCCACAGGCGCCGTGGTTCGCAAGCTCGAGGAAGCCGACATCTCGCGCCTCAAGGCGATCGGTTGGCGTCCTGGCCAGGTCTTCAGCGTGAAAGCGCGCGACGGCATCACCGACATCTACGGCGTGCTGTATCTGCCGCCTAACGTGGACTCGACGAAGAAGTACCCGATCATCACGCACATCTATCCCGGTCCGCAGGTCGGCAGCGTCGGCGCGTGGAACTTCAAGAACGGCGGCGAGCAGTTCTCGCTCGCGGAGCTGGGCTTCGTCGTCATCCAGCTGGATCACTTGGGAACGCCGCTTCGATCAAAGGCGTTCCACGACAACTACTACGGCTTCTTCGGCGACAACGGCTTGCCAGATCACATCACGGCGATCAAGCAATTGGCGTCGCGCTATTCGTTCATCGATGCCGATCGCGTCGGGATTTTCGGACACTCAGGTGGCGGCTTTGCGTCGACCGATGCGATCCTGCGCTACCCGGAGTTCTTCAAAGTCGCGGTGAGCGGCGCGGGGAATCACGACCACCGCAGCTACAACATTGGGTGGGCCGAGAAGTATCAGGGGCTCATGATCCGCGACACCGTGAAGAAAACAGACAACTTCGAGACATCGGCCAACAAGACGATGGCGAAGAATCTGCGCGGTCACTTGCTGCTCATGCACGGCGACATGGATGACAACGTGCACCCCGCGAACACGATCCAGGTTGTCGACGAGTTGATCAAAGCGAACAAGACGTTCGACCTGATCATCGCTCCGAACCGGCCGCACGGTCTCAACGAGCCGTACTTCATTCGCCGGCGCTGGGACTATTTCGTGCAACACTTGTTAGGCCAAACGCCGCCGGAGAACTATCTCATCATTGAGCCTACGAGCAATCCACGGGCCTCGGTGCAGACGCCGGACGATGAGGATCAGCCTGCTGTGCTGCGGATCTGGCCGGTCATGCCGATCAATCCATAGGTCAAAAGGTCAGAGGTCAAAGGTCAAAGTGGCCCCGCACGTCAATCGATGTGCGGGGCCGCACCATCTATAGGAAATCAGCGATGAAACGCCTGTTCTTGATCTCCCTTCTCCCGTGTGTCCTGGGGGCACAGGGAACGCGCACCGACTACGCGCGCGCCGAACAGTTGTTAGGCTGGAACGCGCAGGAGCTGGTGCTGCACGATGCACCGCGCATCCGCTGGCTGTCCGGCGACCGCTTCTGGTACAGAGACCGGAGCGAGAAGGGGTACGAGTTCATGATGGCCGACGCAGCGACCGGCGCGAAACGCCCCGTCTTCGATCACGTGCGCCTGGCAGCGCAGCTTTCCGAAGCGGCGGACACTACGTACGAGCCGTACAAGCTGCCCTTCCGCGATTTCACATTCGAAGATGGCGAGAAGGCGATCCGCTTCAGTGTGGCACGCTTGAAGTTCTGGAAGTGCGACCTAACGAGCTATGCGTGCACGGGGCCGGACTCCGTCGCGCGCGACAAGACGAGTGAGGTCAAATCACCCGACGGGAAGTGGCTCGCCTACGAGCGCGGCGGCAACTTGTGGATGCGGGCGAACGCCGCGAACGCGACGGACGGAGCAGGCGCCGAGGAGGTACAGCTCACGACTGACGGATCGGCCGAATACGGCTACGCGCTGGCGAACATCGGCTGCTGTGGCCAGGTCACGAGTGTGCGCAACAAGGCCGAGCTGCGGCCCTACGTCTTGTGGTCCGCCGATTCCAAACGCCTGGTGACGCATCGCTTCGACATGCGCGGCGTCAGGCAGATGTATCTGCTCGAGACGAAGAACCCGGGGCCGATCCTGCACTCGTATCGTTACGCGCTGCCCGGCGATTCAGTGATCCCTAAGCTCGAGCTGTATGTCTTCGACGTGGCAGCTCGGCGCAGCGTGAAGGTGAATCAGCCGCCGCAGGACGTCGTGAACACGTCCTGCTGCTGGTTCAGCACCGACACGGTCTGGAAGGACGTGCGCTGGACCCCGCAGGGCGACCAGGTCTTTTTCACGTTAGGCAAGCGCGGCTTCAAGGAGCTCTCGCTGTACGTCGCGGATCCGGCGACCGGGTCGACGCGCAAGATCCTGACCGAGACGGGGAAGACGTACGTCGAGACGAACCAGAACTCGGGTGGCGTGCCCAATTGGCGGCCGGCTGCTGGTGGTCGCGAGGTGATTTGGTGGTCGGAGCGCGACGGGTGGGGTCATTTGTACCTGATCGATGCGGCGACCGGCGCTGTGAAAAACAGGATCACGGCCGGCGACTGGATGGTGAGCGATCTACTCTGGGTCGACGACGCGTCACGCACGGTGTACTTCACGGCGCGCGGGCGCGAGAAGGGGGATCCGTACTTCCGTTATCTGTATCGCGCGCGCTTCGACGGCTCAGGGCTCGAGCGCCTAACGCCAGAAGGCAGCGATCACGAAGTCCAGGTGTCGCCCAGCGGCAAGTATTTCGTCGACAGCTACTCGACCCCGTCGGTTTCCTCGGTGACGCTCATCCTGCGCGCCGACGGAACCACCGTGCGCGAGCTGCAACGCGCCGACATCAGCCGGCTGATGGCAGTGGGGTGGACGATGCCAGAGCCGCTCATCGTGAAGGCGCGCGACGGCAACACGGAACTGCGTGGTCTGCTCTGGCGTCCCGCGCAGTTCGACTCGAGCAAGCACTATCCGATCATCGACTACATCTACCCAGGGCCGCAGATCGGGTCCATCGGCTCGCGCCAGTTTCGCGCCAACCCGAGCGGCAATGCGCGCGCGCTCGCCGAGCTTGGATTCTTCGTGCTGCAAGTGGACGCGTTAGGCACCCCTGGCCGCTCCAAGGCGTTCCACGACTTCTACTACGGGAACATGGGAGACAACGGGATTCCGGATCACATCACGGCGATCAAGCAGGTGGCGCTCAAATACCCGCAGGTGGATATCGATCGCGTCGGCATCTTCGGACACTCAGGAGGCGGCTTCTCGTCAACGGATGCGATTCTGCGTTATCCCGACTTCTTCAAG
>CBQVAZ010000302.1:0-5004 GCA_967720205.1 uncultured Gemmatimonadaceae bacterium
GATCCAGTGCCGGGGAGACCCCAGGATGGGATCATCACGGGAGAGGAGATTGCATCTCGTTAGGATTCTGCTCTACGGTCGGAACCCCACGGCGCGCCACAGCGCAGAGCTGTCGTAGAGCAAGCCGCCTTTCATCACCAGTCGAACCCGTCGGATGTTCGAAATGTCCTCGAGTGGGTTTGCATCCAGCACTAACAGATCGGCGAGCTTCCCGGCCTCCAGCGTCCCAACCTGTTCGTCCAGCCGCATGGCGCGAGCGGACACGGCGGTCGCCGAACGGATCGCTTCAATCGGCGTCATCCCGGCCTTCACGTACAGCTCCATTTCGCGATAGAGGCTGAAGCCGGGCACGCCCTCGTCCGTCCCTGGGACGATCGGCACTCCCGCTTCGTGCAGCGCGCGGATGATCGCCAGCGCGCGTGCCAGCCGAGCGTGCGCCGTCGCCGTATCCACGTTAGGCGCTCCCATCGCCGCGATGCGCTGCGCCAGTACCGGCGGCAGGTGATGCAGGACCGGCTGCAGGTTCGTCACCGGTTCGGCGGTCGAGTGGCCGAGGAGCTCACCCCAGGACGCCGTCGGATCGATAACAGTGCCGTGGCGTTTGAGCTCCGCGATGACGCGACGCACGCTGTCTGATTGGGGGTCCCCACGCACGGGCTGATGTGCGATCTGGTCCATCCCCGAGTCGATGGCGGCGAGCAGAGTTAGCGATGTCGGGACGTGGCCCGTCACCGTCATTCCCAGCGCGTGAGCCTCGCGACAGATGGCGGCGACCACATCCGGACGCAGCAGCGAGTACAGCTTCATCTGTTGGAAGCCGAGCTTGTGGTATTGCCTAACGACCTCGCGCCCTTCCTCCGGCGTGCCGGCAATCAGGGCACCAAAGGCGTTCGGTCCGCCACCATCCACCAACCCGGCCAGCAGCATGCGCGGTCCTAACGCGCCACCCGAGTCGACGGCTTTGCGGAGGGCGAGAATGAACGGAACCTCGTTTCCCATATCGCGCACGGTAGTCACACCGGCGGCCAGATAAACCGGCGCCCATTCGAGTTGGTTGAGGTGCGTATGCATGTCCCAAAGCCCGGGGACGATCGTTTTTCCGCGGACGTCGATCCTGCGAGCGCCGGCGGGCACCGGCGTCCCCGCGCTCGGTCCGGCCGCGGCTACGCGCCCGTTCGCAACCACGACGGTGGCGTTAGGCACCGCATCGCGGCCCGTACCGTCAACAAGCGTGGCACCAACCAATGCCACAGTGCCTTTTGCGACGGGCTTCACCGACCGGGAGATTGCCGCGAGGTCATTCGTCGCCGCACGTGCGGCGGCCTCCATCAGCTCGGGATATAGCGGATCGAGATCTTTGCGGATGGCTTCCAATGAGAGGCCGCCGCCACCCGCCGTCGTGAATGCGGCGAGGCGACCCGTCTCATCTAGCCAGACATACTCGATGCCCCAGACGACACCGTCGATCGCATAACGTGTCAAGACAACGCGGTGACCTGCCAACGACAGCGTGTCGGCGCCTCGCCGTTCGATCCTAACGAGATTGGTCGGTCCGCCGGGGACGACGGCCAGCGACGTCGGGGAGCCATTCGCCATCCAGTAGCGCAACATGGCGAGATGCTGCGAAACTGGTGTGTACGGTGAGATCGCGAACGCGACCTTCGGCAGGTCGACCGACAGTGACTTGCCGGCTCGCAGGACCGTCGCTCGCTGTCCGTCGATGTCGACTTGCGTCTCCACGGTGCGACTGGTGTCCGTTAGGCGAGCGACCTGGAGATGCCGAGGCGTGTACCCTTCAGCGAGCTGCAGCGTGCCTTGTATGTGGGTTCGTCGACCGCGGTCCACGTAGTCGAAGTCGGCGTCCAGCTGCATTCCCGACGGCGCGGCTTTGAGCGAATACCGCTCCCACCCGATCGGGTATCCCAGGTAGTACAGTCGGAGGGTATCCTCGGTCGTGGTAATCGCAGCAGCGGGTTGTTGCGCGGAGCGCGCGGCGAGGGGCGTGCAGAGGAGGGCGAGCGTTGATACCGCGACGCCTAACGTGCGATGCGAGATATTGTGCCTGCCGTCTCGCTGTTTGCTCACGGTGACAGTTTGCATGAATCGGAAGTGACGGGATGACCGCTCCTAACTCGAACGGAATTATACGCCCCGCACGTTGTGCTGCTCAGTAGAATTGGAGCCGAACGACGAGGCCGAAATAGGTCATCGCTTCGTTACGGCGAGTGAGCCCGCGATGGAGGACTGAGCCCTGCGATCATACGACGACATCCCTGAATTCGGCCTGCTCTATGACAGCGTGCCGATCTATGCGGCGCGCACGGACGTGCAGTTCTATGTCGACGAAGCTGCAGCCGTTCGCGGTCCGGTACTGGAACTGGGTTGTGGCACCGGTCGCATTCTGTTGCCCTCGGCGCGCGCGGGCGCGGCCATCACTGGACTCGACAGCTCCGAACACATGCTCGAACGCTGTCGCGCGAAGATCGCAGGTGAGTCCGACGAGGTACGCAAGCGGATCACGCTGAGGCGCGGCGACGTGCGCGACTTCGACCTGGCCGAGCGATTCGAGCTGATTACGGCGCCGTTTCGCGTCGTGCAGCACCTAACGAGCATCGACGATCAGCTGCGCTTCCTGGATGCTGCCGCGCGTCATCTTGCGCCGGGTGGACGGCTCGTCTTCGACGTGTTCAATCCAAACCTGGCGAGACTCGTTGCGGCCGACAGCGCCGAACATGAGGACACGCCGGAGCAGCTTCTGCCCGACGGGAGAACGCTGCGGCGAGCCTTTCGCGTCGTGCGCGTGCGCTTGATCGATCAGGTAAGTGAAGTCGAACTGATCTACTACGTCGGCGACACTACGCGCACGGTGCAGCGTTATGTGCAGGCGTTCGAAATGCGCTGGTTCTTCCGCGCAGAGATCGAGCACCTGCTCGCGCGCGGTGGGTTTCGCCTGCGATCGATCTACGGCGACTTCGATCGGTCCCCGTTAGCGGACGGCTGTCCGGAACAGATTATTCGTGCTGAGTTGGCCTAGCGGTCGCGAACTTTCAAAAGCGTCCGCAGGTGCAGTTGGACGCGCCGCAGCCGGGTCCTGGCTCGGGGAGCGATTTGTCGCCAGCGCTCATGTGGCCCAAGCCGCCGACGATCACGCGGCGCACTGGCGCACCGGTTTCCGGATGAGCAGCCAGCGGAGCGTCGCTCATTGATTGTCGCAACTCGAAGCGCTCGGCGGAGGCGCCGTTCGTGGGAATCGTCTCGTAGAGGTAGGTCGGCATGATCGATCACGTGTGCTGTCGCCATGTACGATGGCTGCGTGCCCTGTCTAGCAACAAGGGAGCCCGGTCGACCGCCCGTTCGAGTGACAGTGAGGGTGTTTTCGTGGCACGCCGCTCCCGATGGTGTGTACCTTAGTGGCGTAGCGTCAGGCTCGGCGTTGTTTCGACATAGCGGAAGTATTCACCCGAACGTGCGAGCGTTTTCGATGGATCCTCGCACCGCACCGGCTGCATTGTTTAGACGTGGCCGAATCTTGCGGCGGTTTGTAAACGTCGCTGGCCTCGTCGCGCTCGCCGCAGCCTCGGCAGGGGCACAGCGCCTAACGGGCACGATCGTCGAAGCAGATGGAAAGACGCCGGCATCCTTCGTTGCGCTCCTCGTTCTGGATGCTGGCGGCAATGCAATCGCCCGCGCTCAAAGCACCGCGTCAGGCAGTTTTTCAGTCGCCGTCCCCAGCGCTGGCACGTACGCGGTTCGGGCGCTGCGAGTGGGATTCAAACCGACGCTGAGCGATCCGGTCATCGTCGCCGCTACTGATGCTGCGACAATCAGGATCCAGCTGACAAGCGAGCGAATCGTTCTGGCGCCGGTTCAAGTTCGCGAGCGTGCGACGTGTGGAAACCTGGCGACGAGAAGCGCGCTCATCGAAACGTGGGATCAGGCGCGCGCCGCTTTGCTTGGCGTCGCGCGAACAGAAGGGCTCACGAACGTTCGTTTCGAGACCCTGACGTGGACTATTGAGCGGGACGTGTGGCCCGATACCGGGACGAGGATGACCGCGGCGTCGTCCGGGCGGAGCGAGGGTGCCGCGTATCGAAGTCCGCCGGCTCGCGAGCTGCTGCGCGACGGCTTCGTGCGCGCGTTAGGCGATTCCGTCGAATTCCATGCGCCCGATGCTTTCGTCCTGCTGGATCCTGAATTCGCCGAGCGTTACTGCTTCTTACTGGAGCCAGCGCCAGCAGGTCATCCGGAGTGGATTGGACTGGGCGTCACTCCATCGCAACTTCGCGCCGGCAACGTGGCGATCGATGGCGTGCTGTGGCTCACGCGCGATGGCGCGCTGCGGCGATTCGACTTCAGCTACTTGGGGCTCGATAAACTGTTCGAGCCAGCGCAGCCAGGTGGTCGCGTGGATTTCCTGCAGCTGCCGAGCGGCGAGTGGATTGTGTCGCGTTGGTCGATCCGCATGCCGCAAGGCGTGACGGAGAGGCAGCCGCAAGGCTTGAGCGCGCGGGAAAACGCCGTGGTCAGGCTCGGTCGAATTGTCGAGCGCGGGGCGGTCGTGACCCGTGTGCAGATGGGCGACGGACAGTTTCTCACACCCGGTCAGCAGCCGCTGAGCCTAACGATCAAAGCGCGCGACGCCTCCGCCCAGTCGCTGCTCGGCACGACTGTATCGCTACCAACGGAAGGCCTCTCTTGGATCAGCGATTCGTCGGCGGTCATCGACGTGGGCCCGATCAGTCCTGGGCGCCACCGGTTCATTGTGCAAACGCCGCTCATGCGCGACGTCGGACTCGCGCCCGAGGGCGTCGACATAACGCTGCTTCCCGATTCGACGGCGTTGCAGCTGGCACTGTATGTCCCTGCTGCCGGCGATGTGCGCCGCCGCCTGTGTCCGCAGTCCCCCAACGAGCCCGTGGCCGTTGGCGCGCTTCCCGCGACGAGTGTGACGTTAGGAGCCGTCTACGTGGTGCGTGCGGGCGAGAGCGGAGCCACGCGTCGCAG
>CBQVAZ010000303.1:0-4975 GCA_967720205.1 uncultured Gemmatimonadaceae bacterium
GTCACGAGCGCGCCCAACGCCGAGGCTGAAGTGCGCCGTTCGTTCAATGGCACGTACACACCGGTGTATCAGGCGGCCTACATGTTAGGCGCGTTGCAATTCCGCGCGCTACGCAAGGAGCTTGTCGAGAGCGGCAAGATGACGAACCCACAGTTCCACGACCTCATCTTGCAGGGCGGGCGCATGCCTGTTGAAATGGTCCGCGCGCGGCTGCTCAAACTGAAGCTGCCCAAGGACTACAAGGCGCAGTGGCGCTTCGACGGGAACCCGATCGTGCAGAGCGACGACCGCTAGCGGTCAGCCGCGTTGGAAACATTGGCCAGACCTGCTCGCGCGAGCGTGACGCGGAAACGCGGATGCGCGCGGATTCGATCGTACAGTGGCTCGACAGCCATGTGTTTGACGGCCGGATCGCGCTCCTCGAGACCCTTCTCGAATAAGCCTAACGCTGTGTCCGTGTCGCCAAGGTAGATGTACGCTGAAGCAAGCTCGCAATATGGGACATAGCCGGGCTGCGCATTTCGCACACTACTCGCGACTGAATCGGCAGCGCGGCGTTGCCCCTTGGCAGCGAGAGCCGCGGCGTACACAGCCGAGTAGCTAGGATCACCGCCAGAAAGCTCGACGGACTTTCGCAAAGAGGTGACCGCGGAATCGATCGCTCCCTGAACTAGATACACCCGCCCCATCAGCGCCCATCCGAGCGCGAAATCGGGCGCCTGATCTAAGACTGAGCGATACTCTGCGATTGACGCAGCATAGTCTCGCGCGAAATAACGGATCGCTCCCACTGCAGTATTGATGATTCGCGACAAGGGATCGAGCCGGCGAGCCCGCTCGATCTCCTCAGCCGCTTCCTCGTGCCGCGCTTCATCGGCCAGATGAATCGCCAGCCACTGGCGTGACGTCGCATATCGCGGATTCAACAATATCGCACGGCGGTATGCGCGCTCGGCCCCTAGACGATCATGATCATAGTCATCGAGGATGGCGCCTAACGAGGCGTACGCGTCTGCCAGCGTCGTATCCAGCGCGATGGCACGCAGCGCGGCGGTCTTGGCCATCGCCAGGCCCTGTCGCGCAGGCACATTGCCGTAGTCCGGCAGCAGCTGCCACGTGTCGGAAAGCCCGGCATAGGCCGAGGCGAACTGCGGATCGATCGTCGTGGCCTCCTGGAATGAGCGCAACGCGCGCCACATCCCGTCGGTAGTCCGGCTGTTCCAGTCATGACGTCCGCGAAGATACAGGTCGTACGCCTGCGGGCTGTCGGTACCGCGCGAAACCAGCGTGTCCGGCATACTCGCGACAAGCTCGTCGCCTAACGCGGCGGCGACCGTGCGTGCGATGTCTTCCTGGACATTGAACACGTCCGCCATGCTACGGTCGTATTGCTCGGACCATAGATGATAGCCGCGCCGAGTTTCGATGAGCTGCGCTGTTACGCGCAATCGATTCCCTTCAAGGCGCACGCTTCCCTCGACAACAGCCGCTACTCCGAGACGGCGTCCCACCTCGCGCACATCGACGCCGTGACCTCTGAACTGAAACGACGAGGAGCGCGACGCGACGCGCAGTTTCGGAATACGGGCCAGCGCGTTCAGTAATTCCTCGGTGAGCCCATCGCTCAAGTACGCGCGATCGCCACCTGGGCTGAGATCGAGGAACGGCAGCACTGCAACGGAGGGCTCCGCGACACCGCGCCACGGGCCTAACGCGAAAGCAATCAGGGATGCAAACGTCACAGCACCCGCGCCGAGTCCCCACAGTACGCGTTTTCGCGATCGAACACGATCGGCGACGCGAGCGGTCGGCGTCCCGCTGGATGCGGGTTGATCCGGCAGAGAGGACGCAGCCAACGGCGTTTCGCGCATGCGTGCCGCCAGCGCTGTGACCTCGGGACTCGGTTCAGCGCTGTACTCCTCTGACAGGATTGCCGCGTGGGCGCCGGCAACACGAAGCGCTCCAGCGCGATCGCCGCTCGCTTCGAGCGCGCGCATCAGACGCACGGCGACGCGCACGCTGTCCGGCGCGCGCCCCGATAGCGACTGCCACAGCTGCACCGCCCTTGGCCAATCGTTGGCGCGCTCGGATCGATCCGCCAACTGTTCGAGCGCGGCCATGTACTCGCTCTCGAGTCGCGCTCTCTCGACCTCCTGCCAGTGCTGGAATTCGGCGGCTCCGTCGAGGAAGAAGCCGTCGAGAAGTCGCCCTGTGTAGGCTGCGGTCGCTGCCGTTAGGTCGCCGTTCGCAAGCGCGTTCCGAAATCGAACGACGTCGCTCGGCAGAAGCGTCGTGTCCAGTCGCAGGTCATCGCCCTCGGTGCGCAAGACGTCGTCGCCCAATGCTTTGCGCAACACGTGCACGGCGACGTTGAGAAGGTGGCGCGCCTCACGAGTGCCCTGATCGGGCCAGAGGAGCGCCATCAACTTCTCGCGCGGGATCGTCCCCTCACGAGCGGATGAGAGCAGAGCGAGCAGGGCGAGCCGGTGCCGCTGAGCGGGCTCGCCCGCTAATCGACCGTCCGCACCTTCAATGCGGGCAGTACCCAGCACGAAGAGCTCGAACATCGCCGTTTTGTATCCGCCTTGACTCGGCCTAGACCGCCAACTGACCGGCTCGGTTGATCATAGGACGCGGCGAGGGGACTGGCAACCAAAAGGGGCCAAGCACCACGTGCTGATTCTGCGAACTCTGCGGGCCCAACTCACAAGACGCGTGCTGCCACTGGCCTGCGTCGCGCTGGCGCTGGCCTGCAGGGACGAGGCACCCGTCGCTCCGCCCCTCGGTAGCGTGGTCAGCCCCGTGGTTAAGGTCGTCGTCGCGACTCCGCGTCAGGTTCTCGAGCCGGGTGATAGCGTGCGCTTCAGTGCCCAGGCCTTTGATGCTCAGGGAATGGTGATACCCACCGCCACCATTGTGTGGACGAGCAGCCAACCGTCCGTGGCGACAGTCGACTCACGCGGCACGGTGATCGCGCGCGCCGAAGGGACAACGACGATCGCCGCGACGGCCGACGGTCAAAGTGGTACGGCGGAGCTGTCAGTAAGCATCGCTCAGCTGTGCCAATGCACGCGGATCATCGACTCGACCGCGACGCAGCTCGTCCAGCGCAACGACTCGTCAGGCGTCTTTGTATTTCGCGTAGTCACCGGCCAGGCGCCTGCCATTGACTCTGGCAGCATCATCGTCGGTGCGGAGAACGGCGGATTCCTCCGTCGCGTGCATGGCGTCGTTCGCACAGGCGACCGTGTCACCGTTCAAACGACGCAAGCCCAATTGGAAGAGGCCGTGCGCGATGGGGAGTTTGCTACGACGAGCCTTACTGAAGGCGACGATGTCCCTATCGAAACAGCGCAGACGCTGTGGGGTCCGTGGACGACGACCTATATGGCGCCCAGCCTAACGCGCGCGTCCGCAAGCGCCTGTTGCTCACTGCCACTCGACGGCCTTGGCCTTTCAATCAAAATCAAACCCGATACGAACAAAGGACACCCCGTCAACGTCTCGGGCAGCGTCGACCTAACGATCAAGAAGGGCGAGCTGGTCTTTGCTCCACGGGTCGACATCGGCGGCAAGATCTCGGCGTTCGCGCTGCAGAACTTCCGTGCCATTTTCGGAGGAGAGTACGGGTTGAACATCGACTCGTATGAAGCGCGCGTCACTGTCGTGGCAGCGGGGGTCATCAAGCCGATCAACCTCCTGCCAGAGAGCAAAACGTTCATCGTCCAGCAGCGGCCATTCGCCACATTTATCGGTCCAATGCCACTCGTTGGCATCATCACCAAGTCGCTGAAGCTCCAAGTAACACCTGCGGTAAGTCTCAGCACGGTCTTTAGCGGCAAGTTCCGCACAGGCCTCAACGTCACGGCTGGGATGAGGTGGGCGAAAGAAAGTGGCTGGTCACCGGTCTCAGGGAGCTCATCGTACTTCGAGGCACAAGCGCCGCAGTTTCAGGGGATCAGGGGCACTGCCTCACTGAAGATCGCGGTTGTCGCCGAGTACAGCATCCAATTCTACGGCGTCGCGGGCCCGTTCGTGAACATCGCGCCATACGTGCAGGGAACAGCAAATTCGATCCTCAGCTTCGCCGGCGATGGGTCAGGCTCGCCTACAGGACTGGATTGGGAGCTCAAAGCCGCGTTAGGTGTGGACCTGGGCATCGGGGCCAAAATCACCGTGCTCGGACGAAAGGACCTCATCAGTGCCGGGTTCTCGATACCGCTGGTCAAGCCGTGGACATTCGTGCGCGCGTTCAGCGACGGACCGCTCACAGTTCGCACGTCCGTTACTGGAGATGATCGACCGGACTCGCTCGCGATTCGCCTGCGCCCGGCGTTCAAGGATGCTTGGGAGTTGGCGTTAGGCGAATTGGTGCTGGTTTCCGTGCCTGGTCCGCCGCCGTTCGGCCGCGACCTGTCGACGTCCTCTCAAGACGCCGCCGTGGCACCTAACGATAGCGTAACGTTGCAGTCTGTGCGTTCGGGCCGAGCGTTCAAGCATACGGTTGCGCTTCGCGATCTGCCTGGCAATTGCACCCCCGCGGACTCCTCGTCGGATACGGTTTCCGTGAAGTCCGACGCGTTCAACGAGCTGGCTGGAGAAGGGCCGAGCCGTGCCGCGTTTTATGTCGACTGCATACAGATGGGGGCGTTGCGCGTGCGGACCGTCACCACGGGACAGGATCCGGTGCCGCGGCATCGATTGACTCTGACGCGCCTCGATACGGTCGGTGCTGGCAAGGGAACGCCACCGCTCGCAATAACCGTCGCGGGTGGTACCGCTCCACCGGATACCGTCGTCGATAAGCTGGTTCCCCAGAATCCCAGCAACGGAGCCACGGGGCGCTACACGGCGACCTTAGATCCAGGTCGGCGCAATTGCGCGGTCGCGAAGCCTGCGACTCATAACGCAACCATTGCATCGGGCGACACGGCACACACGGACTTTCGCCTAACGTGCGTCGCGCTGGGCAGCA
>CBQVAZ010000304.1:0-4965 GCA_967720205.1 uncultured Gemmatimonadaceae bacterium
ACGAACTGATGATCGTCGAATCTGACAGCAAGCGAATCGGCGGCGGCCGCGGCGCCCGGTGCGCAGAATGGGGCGGAGCCGCGTAGTGATTGGCCTGCTGCCACAGCCCCGACGCCAAAGAGAATCGCCACCAGCGACCTGGCTGACATCAGCGCTCCGTGAATGGGCGCTTTGTTAGACCCGCGCTGCATCTACGATGGATGCCTGCGGCCAACGCTCGCGCTTCGTCCTAGTTGCGTAGACGAAGGTCGACTTCGCCCGCGGCGATCTCGGTAGCCGGTTGATTGCTGAAGCTCACGGACGTTCTAACGCGATAGCGCCCGGGCGGCAGTGAGTCACCGAGCACGTCCCTGACCTTGACGATCCGTTCGAGCTCGCTGGAAGCGACAGACCCTCCTGGAGGGAGCGGGTACGTCACGCGGAAACCGACGCACGCCGCTTTTGGATTCACGGCGATTCTCCAGCGTTCAAAATCCCACTCGCGCGCAGCTCCCGGGCCGAGGCTAGCGACACGAATATTCATGGAGCAGGGGCCGAGCTCCAGCGTCCACGTTAGGCTGCCGCTGTTCGTGGCGACGACGCGCACTCGCATCAAGCTATCGCCGGGGGAAATGAGTTGAGTCTGCGCCGCGAAGTCGACCGATTGCGATTGGGGTGGCGTTCGCGGACGAAACCACGCGCACGCGTCCAGCAGTAAGCAGCCGACGAGAGCCAATCTCGCGAGTCTCAAAGCGTCACGCCCTCCTTCACAATCCAAGTCGCCGGTCGCGCGTCCGCGGGCAGATCGTACGATCGCGCCGCTGGCCCAGTAACGCAAGCGCCTAACGCGCGTGCTGCCGTCGCAGCGACGGCGGCCTGGTTTGCGATTTCGCGCCCGCGCCTGCACGTTTGTCGGATGCGCCCAACAATTGTCCTTAGCGTGGCGGCTCTGGCCGCCTGCACATCCGCGCCGGCGACCAAACCGGTAGCCCGGTCTGCAACGCCGCACGAATCCGTCCCGCCCCTGAACGTCGACGAGGTCGATTCCCTCATCCAACGAGTCGTCGCAAACAAGCGCCTCGTGGGTCTTTCAGTCGGCGTTATGCAGGACGGCAAAGTCGTCCTCGCCAAGGGTTATGGTTACCGCTCCCTCGAACCAAAGCTCCCGGTCACGCCAACGACGATGTTCGGCATCGGTTCCGTGACCAAGCAATTCACGTGCAGCGCGGCGCTGCTGCTCGAGCAAGAAGGCAAGCTTTCGATGAACGATGCCGTGGCCAAGTATTTCCCGTCGGCGACGCGCGCGCAGGACATCACCCTTCTGGAGCTCGGTCAGCACGTCACGGGCTACCGCGACTACTACCCCCTCGATTTCGTCGTCCGTGAGATGGCGAAACCGGAGCCGACGGACACGGTCATCGCGAGATACGCCACGCGCCCACTCGACTTCGAGCCAGGATCACGCTGGTCATACAGCAACACGAACTTCCTCATCCTCGGAAAGGCTGTGGAAATGGCGTCGGGCCAAACGATCGGAGCGTTCATGAAGGAGCGGATTTTCACACCCATGGGCATGACGCGCACATCGTTCGACCGAACGCCTAACGACTCGAACACGGCACTAGGCTACACCTCCTATGCACTCGCCGAGCCGTCGCCTGCGGCGCCCGAAGCGCAAGGATGGATCGGTGCCGCGGGCGCGATATGGTCGACGCCGACAGATCTTCTGGCGTGGGATCTCGCGCTCATCGACGGCCAGGTGCTTGCGCCGGCCTCGTTCGAAAAGCTGACGACGCCGCGAGTGTTGACCGATGGGCGGGCGACGTCGTACGGATGCGGTCTCGGAGTGCAGAACACCGGCGACGCGGTCATCTACTCGCATGGCGGCGGCATTGCCGGGATCGTGACGCAGAACATCGTGATCCCTGCGACGCGATCCGGGATTGTCACGCTCGCGAACGCCGACTTCGCCGCGACCGGCGAGATCACCTCCGCGCTCATCGGCAAGCTGACGCCACACGTCGATGTGCCGAAGATCGCCGGACTCTCGGCAGTCGATGCGGCGAAGGCATTTCTCGCGTCGGTCGAGCAAGGGAAGGTCGACCGCTCCACGTTGGGCGATGACTTCAATGCGTTGCTGACGGACGCGCATCTTGCGAAGGATCGCGCGTCACTCGCCGCGTTAGGGAAAGTATCGGATGTACTCGTTAGGCGAACGGTTGAGCGTGGCGGCATGGAGGTCGCCATCGTCGAGTATAAGGTCGGGACCACCGCCGCCCGGACAGCGATGTACCGCTCGCCGGACGGGAAGATTCAGCAATTCCTCATCAATCGTCAGTAAGGGCCAGACACATGACGCGTTGACTCGGTCGAGCGCGCGAGGAATGTTCGTCCTTCCCCACTCCAACAGTCCATGCACCCGACTCACCGTTACGTATCGCGTCTCCTCATCTCGGCAACAATGATTGCTGCACCCAAGATGACGCTGGGGCAGGCGGTCGATTATCAGCGCGCCGAACAAATGCTCACGTGGAACGCTCTGCGTAACGTGACTGGCGATCAGGTCAATCCGACGTGGTATCCTGACAGCACACGCTTCTGGTATCGAGTCATGACGCCGCGTGGCTTCGAGTTCGTGACAGTGAATCCGACAACGGGCTCTCGCGCGCCGCTGTTCGACAATGGGCGACTGGCCGCAGCGCTCACCCGAGTTGCGGACACGGTAGTCGTGGGCACCAAGTTGCCATTCCAGACGATTGCGTTCGAGAATGAGGGAAAGGACGAGCGCCGCATCCGCGTGAAGCTTGGCAAGAGCGGCTTCAGCTGCGAGCTGGCCAATTACGCGTGCACTAAGACCGATACGCTTCCGGACAGAACGCGATACGTCAGGTCGCCTGACGAGCAATGGGACGCGTTCGCGTCAGGCAACAACCTTTGGGTACGCAAAGTCGGGAGCACGGACTCGGTCCAACTCACAACCGATGGCGCGCCCGGATATGCGTACGGCGTCACGTCGCCCTCGCCAACGCAAATTCGACTAAAGCGGCCAAGCACGCCGCAGGTGACGTGGTCTCCTGATTCCAAGCGACTCGTCGTCCCACGCATCGACGAGCGGGGCGTCGGGAAGTTCGTGCTGTACTCCTCGACGACGTCGCGCCCCCAGTACTACGAATATCCGTATGCGCTGCCGGGCGACTCGATCGTTCAGACATATGTGAACTACGTCGTCGATCTCTCATCGCGCACGAGCAAGCGGATTGAAGCACCGGCGCAGCCGTACATGTCGTTCTACATCTTCGGCGGACGCGCAGTCCAATGGAGCCCTGCGTCCGATCGCATCTACTTCACGCAAGTGGATCGCGGTCCCAAGAAGGTTCAGCTGATGGTGACTGATGTGACGGGTGCTGCGCCGCGGCAAATCATCGCCGACAGCAGCAAGTCGTACGTGATCGGGAGCCTCGAGCTGATCGGCGGAAAGACGAACTGGCGCCCGCTCAAGAACGGTGACGTAGTCTGGTTCTCCGAGCGCGACGGTTGGGGCCATCTCTATCACGTCGGCGCCGACGGCGCGATCAAGCATCAGATCACGAGCGGTGACTGGGTGGTGACAGGTCTCCTCAGCGTGAACGAATCGTTAGGCAGAGTTTATTTCACCGGGCGCGGGCGCGAGGGGAACAGACACCCCGAGTATGAGATGCTCTACTCCGTCGGGCTCGATGGAACGGGTCTCACTCTGCTAACGCCCGAGGATGCCTACCACCGCGTGACAGTCGTACCATCGGCTCCGGCGACGCTGTTCCTGGACACGTATTCACGAGTGGACATGCCGCCGGTGAGCGTGATGCGTTCGGCGGACGGACGAGTTCTCAAAGAGTTGGAGAAGGCCGACATCGCAGGCCTCAAGGCGACCGGATGGCGGCCAGGCGAGACATTTCGCGCCAAGGCGCGCGATGGCGTCACCGACATTACGGGAGTGCTGTACAAGCCGAGCAACTTCGACTCGACGAAGTCGTACCCGGTGATCGACCACATTTATCCAGGGCCGCTCATCACGCCCGTGAGTGAGGAGTTCTATCCTACCCGCGCCGCATTCAGCTATTCCGCGTTCGGCCAGGTGCAGGCGCTGGCCGAGCTAGGTTTCATCGTGGTAGAGATCGATGCGTTAGGCAACACCGCGCGCAACAAGGCGCTGTACACCACGTGGTATGGCAACATGGGGGACAACGGAATCCCTGACCATGTGGCGGCGATCAAGCAACTGGGCACGCGCTTTCGTTGGATGGACCTATCGCGGATTGGGATCTACGGCCACTCGGGGGGCGGCTTCTCGTCTACTGATGCGATGCTGCGCTATCCCGATTTCTACAAGGTCGCGGTGTCAACGTCGGGCAACCACGACAACCGTACCTACTATCATGGATGGGGCGAGCGCTTTCAGGGGTTGCTCGTGAAGGACACCTTGCGCGGCACGGACAACTTCGCCGCGGCGGCGAACAAGACGATTGCCGGAAACCTCAAGGGGAAGCTGTTCCTCATCCATGGAGACTTGGACGACAACGTGCATCCGGCGCACACGCTGGCGCTCGTCGATGCGCTCGTCAAAGCGAACAAGACGTTCGACATGTTGATTCTGCCTGACGCGACGCACGACCTAACGGGCAATACATACGTGATTCGACGCACGTGGGACTATTTCGTCGAGTATCTGATGGGCGCCCGTCCGCCGGCAGACTACACGATCGCACCTCCACCACAGTAAGCCGATGCGCGTTAGGCTTTCATTCACAGGCGTGCGTGCGGTCGCGCTACATATCGCCGCCGCGGCACTGGCTGTAGTCCTTCCGCTCTCGGCACAGGCTCAAGCCAGCCGACCCATCGTCGCCGTGTTCGCTCATCCCGACGACGAACGCGTCATCGGCCCCTTGCTGTCGCGCCTGGCGAGAGAGAAACGCGAGACACACCTCGTCATCGCGACCGATGGCGCAA
>CBQVAZ010000305.1:0-4958 GCA_967720205.1 uncultured Gemmatimonadaceae bacterium
ACGCTACAGTTTGATACAAGACTTCTGTGAGTCGGTCCATGGCTTTGTCCAACGGTATCCCCACCGTCGATCTCATTCTTGACTCGGAGTGCCCGAACGTCGACGACGCCCGGGCGCTGTTACGTTCCGCTCTGAAGGAAGCCGGTCTCCCCGCCGAGTGGCGGGAGTGGGATCGTGAAGCGTCCGAAACACCGGCAGCGCTCCGAAACCTTGGGTCGCCCACTATCCTCGTTAACGGTGTGGACGTGAGCGGCGCCGACGAGACGAATGTGCCAGCCGAGCGCGCGAACTGCTGTCGCGTGTACGCGCATGACGACAGGTTGCGCGGCGTACCCGCGCTCCACACAGTGATGCTGGCACTCACGCGGCGGGGTTCGGTCATGTGAGCGCATCGGCGTCACCTGCCGCCTTCGATCTGGTCGTCCTCGGGACCGGCGCCGCCGGCTCTGCAGCAGCTCATCGGTGTCGTAAGGCCGGCTGGAATGTCGCGGTGGTCGACGACGAACCGTATGGCGGTACCTGTGCTCTCCGCGGCTGCGACCCGAAGAGGGTGCTTGTTGGTGCTGCGGAGCTCGTGGACTGGCAGCGTCGCATGTCGGGACACGGTGTCGTCGGAGAGGCGCGCATCGACTGGCGGGCGCTCATGCTGTTCAAGCGAAGTTTCACCGACCCAGTGCCCGCGAGAGAAGAGCTTCGGTTCCGCGACGCGGGCATCGCCACGTACCGCGGGAGTGCGCGATTTCGCTCTGAGTCACAGTTGGTTGTTGGCAACGAGTTGCTTGAAGCGAAGCATGTCCTGATCGCGACAGGCGCGCGGCCAGCGCCCCTCGGGATTCCCGGCGAGGAGCACGCGCGCACGAGCACCGACTTCCTCGAGCTCGACGAGTTACCGCCGCGCATAGCGTTCATCGGGGCGGGCTACATCTCGTTTGAGTTTGCGCACGTGGTGCAGCGCGCGGGAGCGTCGGCGATTGTCGTCGGCCGAGGCGCACCGCTCAAGGGCTTTGACGCTGATGTCGTGGCCCGTCTGGTCGAGCACACGCGCAGCATCGGCATCGACATACGCGTCGACGCGACCGTGACGGCAGTGGAAAGAGGCAACGACGGATATCGCGTACGCTTCAATGCGCCCACCGGTCAGGATGTGGCCGAAGCGGACTTGGTTGTGCACGGTGCCGGCCGCGCGCCGAGTACCGAAGGGCTCGGACTCGCGGCCGGAAGCGTTGCCGTCGACGAGCGTGGTGCGGTTCAAGTGAACGCGTACCTGCAGAGCGTCTCGAATCCTCGCGTTTATGCCGCGGGTGATGTCGCTCTGCCACGAGGCTCGCTGCCGCTCACCCCGGTCGCGGCGCACGAAGGACTCGTCGTCGCTGCCAATCTGCTCCGCGGCAACTTGGCCAAGCCAGATTACCGAGGCATTCCAAGCGTGGTGTTTACGGTGCCGCCGCTTGCGAGCGTGGGGCTCACGGAGGCTGAGGCTCGAGCGGAGGGACTCCGAGTGCGCGTAAACACACAGGACGCCGGGACCTGGTACTCGAATCGGCGCATTCGCGAGCCCGCTGGTATGCATAAGACTGTGGCGGAGGAAGCGACCGGTCGCTTGTTAGGCGCTCACGTCTTCGGGCCGCAGGCGGAGGAGCTGATCAACGTCTTCGCCGTCGCGGTCCGCCACGAGCTGCCCGCTGTATCGCTCCGACGGATGATCTACGCGTACCCGACGCGAGGCTCGGACATCCCGTACATGCTATAAGTGAACGACCATCGATGCCATCGCTCGATACATGCGCACTCGCGTTCGCTCCCGGCGGAGCGAATCTCAACCGAGAGGTCAGCGGTGAAACGGTCTTCCTACGGAAGTGAAGTGGTTCGACGTTGGCCGCGTTAGGCGCTGTCCACGGTGGATGACCATTTACTGATCGCTCGGTTGGCATTTGGCTTGCGGCTGACCATGAGCCATCACGATTCTTAGTCTGGAGGTTCTATGAAACGCGCTGACCCCTGCTGCTGCGATTGCCCGAATTGTTCCTGCGAGTGTGCACCCGGCACTGTATGCTGCGGGAACGGCTGCGGTAGCTCTAAGGCCTGACGCGATGCGAAGCGCAGAGGCGCCGCCGTCCCTGTTGGGTTATCTCGCGCTATTCTCGTCTGTGGGAACGCTCGTGTGCTGCGCGCTCCCCGCTCTGCTCGTGTTGCTGGGCTTCGGCGCGACTGTGGCGTCACTGATTTCCGCCGCTCCCTGGCTCGTGACTCTGTCGCAGCATAAAGCCTGGGTGTTCGCGCTTGCGGCGATTCTGACCGCGAGCAGCTTCTATTATGTGTATCGAATCGTCCCGCAACTGCTCGTGGCGCGCGGCGCGTGCGCCGCCGACGACGCGGAGGCATGTCGCAATGCGACGCGAGGAAGCCGAGCGTTGCTTTGGCTCTCGAGCGCTCTACTGGTGATCGGGTTTTCGGTTGCCTACGGCCTCCCTCTCGTTCTAGAGCAGATAGACTCCTGATGCGCATTGCCCACGGACACCTAACGCGACTGATCACGCTGCTCGCGGTTCCGTCTCTGGCGTTAGCGCAGGGGCATGGACCCATCTTCGGGCTGTCCACGCCTACGCTCGGCAAGGGCGGCTGGAGCCTCGACGCGACCGCGATGGGCCGCACACTCGACAATCAGCAGACGGCGATGATTCGGACCCTGCTGAGTTACGGTATAAACGAAGATCTGCAGTTCTCGGCGTCGTTGCCTATGGCGATCTACACGACTCAAGGCGTCGTGCCGACGCGCGTCTCGACGCGCATGCCGGCTTCACCCGACATCGAGTTCACGCTCGGGTGGCGCTTCCAGCGTCGCGAGCTGGGAATTGGGAAGCGCTTCGAATCCACCGTGTACTTGGCGTTCGACTATCCTACAGATCCCATTCGCGTGGGGCTTCGGACATCGCCAGGATTCGCCACGGCTCTTGCAACCGGCTACGCGTCGCGCGTCATCTATCTGTGGGCGGGCGGGCTGTACCGCCGGTACATGACGCCAATCGGCGCCACAGTGGACCATCTGGGCGATCTCGCGATGTATAGTCTGGTTGTTGGATACCGGCCCCCAGCGTTTCAGCACGACTATCCGAGCCCGGATTGGCGTCTCTTCGTCGAAGCCGTCGGCGAGACGACAGCCGAGGACGTTGCTGCCGGGGCAAAGCGCGCGAACAGTGGCGGCGATCAACTGTTTGTGGGACCAACTGTACTCGGCTTGTACGGCGGTTGGGGAGTGTCTGGCGGGCCGCTATTCCCCGTCTATCGTCGAGTGAACGGCACGCAGCCGCGTGAAAAGGCGCGTGTGAGCGTCAATTTCGTGCGCTGGTTCTAAGGAGGAGATGATGAGACGACTCATGCTCGCGATCTGCCTAACGGCGATTGTTCCCGCTGCGGCATCGGCCCAGTTGCGCGAAATGCGGCAGACGATCTTCGGCATGGACTGAGCGGTTTGCGCCCACGCCGTGCGCGTGGCCATCGAAAAGATCGAGGGCGTGACGTCGGCCTCGGTGAGTCTCAACGAGGGAATGACGACTATTCAGTTTGACGCCTCGAATAGCTTGCGGATCGAGCAGATCCGCGAGGTAATTCGGAAGAACGGGTTCACCCCGAAAGAGGCCGAGATTCGGGTTGCCGGCGTGCTGATCCAGCGCGGCGACACGCTGGCGTTGTCGATGCCTGGCGCGGAAGAGCCGTTGATCCTGCAAGAATTCCCCGGAGTGTCCGGACCGATCGGCGCCTTGCGGCAGCGTCCGCCTAACGAGACTATTACAGTCGCGGGCCAAGTGCCCGCGTCCGAGGGTCGCGAGAGGTCCTCGCGAGTGCTGCTCGTTCGGTCGTTTGTCGTTGGACAGGGCGGCGCCGCAAGGTGATGCCGTGCAGGTCGCGACGGCTGGAGCCGAGTGGGACGCCGTTGCTCGGCGCATTGCGCAGCCGCGGCTAGTGAAGTCGCGTTAGGTACGGATGCTCGTCTCGCGTCGCTATGCAGATTCCCTACCCTCAGATCCCGCCGGAGATCGGCCGCATCGGACCTGTCGCCATCCGAAGTATTGGGATCATGTACGTCGTCGGATACGCGCTAGGTTACCGCGTGGCGCGCGGACGGATCGCACGTGACTTGTAGCGTTGGACAAGGCTGGTCTCGACAGCCTGGTGGGTTATGCCGTTGAGCGTCCGGAGGGCATGCGTCTGAGCGAAGGCCGGCATCGCGCCGAGCAAGAGGCATGAAGCAGTCAAAGCGAGGCCGCGCATCATTCGGGATCTCCCTTGAATTGGACTTGCCGCAAAGAAACGAGCCCAGCAACCGGCGCTGAGGACGCGCTTACGTATAGAGGTTCGTGCCAGTCTCGCGTTTGTTTACATCGCCGCGGCCACGTCGCGTAGCCGCTCCGCTGTTGCGGCGTCAGCCGGAAAGAAGCACTCCAGTGCCAACTCGGCGAGCGTGATATCGATCGGCGTGCCGAAAACGGTCGTGGTGCTGATGAGCGACAGCACGCCGACGTCGCTCTCGAGCTGCAGCGGCACAAATACATCGCCGCCATCGGCGAGCACATTCGGGCCCGCGTCGCTCGCTGAGGCCCGGGGTAGCGCATACGACTTGAGCTCCGCGAGCAGGTCGATGAGCACCTGGTCGGCGCTGACCGCCGCCTGATGCGCCACGCGTTCGAGCACGTGCGTGCGCCACTGCCGCAGGTTGCGAATGCGTGGCGCGAGACCGTCCGGATGCAGCGTTAGGCGAACGACGTTCACCGGTGGCTGCAGCAGCGCGGCGGGAATCCCACCGAGCAGCGCCGTCACCATGCGGTTTGCCATCAACAGCGTCCAATGCCGATCGATGGCGAGCGCAGGATACGGCTCGTGACCACGCAAGACGCGCTCGACAGCCGAGCGCGCGACGGCGAGCGCCGGATCATCGAGCGCGCGCTCGGGAAAGACGGGCG
>CBQVAZ010000306.1:0-4940 GCA_967720205.1 uncultured Gemmatimonadaceae bacterium
CACGCAGGCCGCGGATTCGCTCGCGCACTGGCCCTCCGCCGCCGTGCACGACACGGTGAGCGCGATCGTGCGGCAAGCCGTCTTCCAGCAACGGCTCGGACGTTCTCTCGCCGAGCGATTCTGGGCGTGGGTTTGGGATCAGATCAGGGCGCTGTTTAGCACCGTTGCTGGGACGCCGACGGCACGTACGATCACCCTTTTCGTGGCCGCATTGCTCGTCGCCGCGTTGATCGTACGCTTCGCATACTCCACGCGATTTGAACGCAGGCTTCCTCGCGACATTCAGCGAGGCAGGGACTTGAGCGCAGCCTCGCTCCCAACTCTGGACGAGGCTCGGCGCCTGGCGCGCGAGGCTCGTTATGCAGAAGCCATGCACGTGCTCTATGCGGCGCTGCTCGACGCGCTGGCGCATCGTCGCCTTATCAGGCTCCACTCTTCGAAAACGAGCGGCGACTTCGCGCGTGAGCTGTCCACGCGGGGGCATCCTGCACAGGACCCGTTTCGCTCGTTCGCGCGCCGCTTCGATCGTCTCTTCTACGGCTACGACACGTGCGACGCCACGGCGTTCGACGCGCTCTGGCGCGACGCCGAGAGCGTATTGCGCAGCACGGCGCAGAGCGGGACGGCATGACGGAAGTCACGACGAAGCAGAGCAGGCGCCGCCGAGAGCTCATCCTGCTCGCGGCTGTATTGCTCTTCTTCATCGTCGTCGCGCTGTTCACTCCGCAGCAAACGTTCAGCAGGGATTGGCGCGCGTCATCCTTGTCAGCTGAACCGCGTGGCGCGCGCGTCGCCTACGAGCTGGCCGATCGGCTTGGTTGGAGGAGTGCGCGAAGCTACGGCGATTCGATCGTGCCTGACGAGCGAACCATCGCGGTCGTGCTCAGTCCGCCCCTCAACTTCCGCGCGAAGGAGGCGCATGCCCTGCTCGAGGCCGTGCGCCGGGGTGGCGCGCTGCTGTATGCGATGGGTGATGAGACGCTCAACGATTCGCTGCGCCTTCATGTCGGGCCGCCAGGTTACGAAATCCGCCCCGATTCCTTGCAGCCCGTGTCTGAATCGTGCGTAACGCCGAATCCGTTCTCCGATCGAGTCATCACTTCGTTCCAGGGACGCAGTCTCTTTCTGCTCGCCGTTGAAGATTCGGGCAGAATCGCCGCCCCGGTCGATACGCTCGTAACCGTCCGCATCGAATCCGCACAGCGTGACAGCCTAACGCCGACCGTCCGGCCGGCCGTCATCGGCTTCAAACTCGGACGCGGGCAGGTGCTCGCGATCGGCGACGTCGATCTCTTTCGCAATGAGAACATGCGCATGTGCGCCTGGGATGCCGCGGTACAGGTCGTGCGCATGTTCGAATACCTGCGCGGGCCAGAAGGGCCGTCAGCACGCACGACGCTCGTGTTCGACGAGTACCATCAAGGCAACGGCGTTAGGCCGGGCACCACGCGCGCGATCACGCGATACCTGAGCAACACGTCCTCCGGCAAGGCCCTGGCCCAACTCGGCGTCGCTGGTATCGTGCTTCTCCTCGCGTTGGGCCCTCGAGCGCTCGCGCCGCGGGACCCTGAGCGCATCGAACGTCGCTCACCATTGGAGCACGTCGACGCGCTGGCCCGTGCGTACTGGCAGGTGCACGCAACGCGCACCGCCACGCGTCGATTGCTGCGCGGTGTTCGCCGACGCACGGAGCATCGCTTCGGCGGCGCGCGACGAGATCTCGCGGACGAGGACTTCCTCGGGTGGGTGCACGAGCGAATCCCCGCGCGACGGGACGACATCGCGCTCGTCAAGAATGCCCTCACGGAGCAAATGCCGCGCAAAGACTTCACGCGTGTTGGTGAAGCGCTCCGACGGATCGAGCATGATCTACTCACGCACCGCTCATGACCTCCTCTGACCTAAGACCTCAGACCTCAGACCTGTCCCTCGAGGAAGGTTCCGAGCTGCTGCGGCAAATCCACCAAGCCGTCTCATCGCGCATCATCGGCCAAGCTGCCGCGATCGACGACGCGCTCGTCGTCTTTCTCGCGCGCGGACATCTGTTGATCGAGGGCGTGCCTGGCACGGCCAAGACCCTGCTCGTGCGTGCCATAGGCGCCGCGTTAGGCATCAAGTCCTCGCGCATCCAGTTCACGCCCGACCTCATGCCGTCCGACGTCACCGGCGTCAGTCTACTGCGCGACCCGGCGCATGGCTTCGAGTTCCAACCGGGACCGATCTTCACAGCCATCCTCGTTGCCGACGAGATCAATCGCGCACCGGCCAAAACGCAGGCCGCGCTACTCGAAGGAATGGCCGAGCGTCAGGTCACTGTCGATGGCGTCACGCGCGCGCTCGATCCGCTGTTCACGGTCTACGCCACGCAGAATCCCGTTGAGCACGAGGGGACGTATCCACTCCCCGAGGCGCAGCTCGACCGCTTCCTGCTCAAAGCAGTCGTTCCCTACCCATCGGCCGAAGCCGAGCTGGAGATGCTCGCCCTGCACGAGGGCGGCTTCGATCCCGAGCGGGATCCCACGTTAGGTATCCAGCCCGTCGTGTCGCAGCAGCAAGCGCTCGCGCTGCGTCGTCTCGTAGATGCTGTGCGCGTCGCGCCGGAGCTGCGCACGTACATCGCCGACATCACGCGCGCCACGCGATCCGACCCAGCTATCGCGTTAGGTGCATCTCCGCGGGCCACGGTCGCCCTCATGCGCGCAGCACGCGCTGCTGCCGTCCTCGACGGCCGCAACTACGCGGTCCCCGACGACGCCAAGAGTCGCGCACCCGCCGCCCTGCGTCATCGTATCACGCTCGCACCCGAGGTCGAGGTGGAAGGGCGGTCGGTGGACGACGTTCTTGCCGCCATCCTAACGCGCGTCGTCGCGCCCAAATGACGGACGAGGAGCCGCGCGCAGTCGCGCCGCGAATTCGCGTCGTCCCGCGCCCACGCCTGGCGTGGGCGATCGCGGCGCTGGCGCTCCTCTGGTTTGTTCCTCCGTCGATCGCCGCAATCATTGTTATCACGACCGGTGCGATCGTCCTCGTCGCGGTAGCCGTCGACTTCCTCATGCTTCCAACACGCCGCTCGCTCTCCGTTACACGCGTGTTGCCCGCCCGCGCGGGACTCGGTGAAGCGATCGCAGGTTCTTACGAGCTGACTTCACGTTGGCGCTGGCCCGCGCGAACGAGACTGTGCGACGAGCTCCCCGCCGCGCTTCAAACTCAGCAGCGCGATATTCCCGTTCAGCTGCCAGCCGGCAGCAGGCTCGAAGTCCCGCTGCAAGTGATTCCGATGGCGCGCGGTGAGCATACGCTGGGCCGTGTAGCACTCGTGAGCGAGTCCCGCCTTGGCTTGTTAGGCGCCCGCGATGTCTTCGCCCCTGACGATCGCCTCCTCGTCGTTCCGTCCATAGCCCATGTCCGTCGTTTTCGCCTGCTCGCGATTCAACACAGGCTGCAAAGCGCGGGCGTGCGCGTGCTCAGGCGGCGTGGCGATGGACGTGCGTTCGCCGGCCTGCGTGACTATGTCCCCGGCGACGATCCTCGGCACATGGATTGGAAAGCGACTGGTCGTCGCGGCAAACATATCGTGCGCGAGTACTCCGTCGAGCAATCGCAGAGTGTCTTCGCGCTGATCGAAGCAGGGCGATCGATGACGCAGCTCGCCGGCGATTTCTCGCGCTTCGAGCACGCGTTGTCTGCGGCGCTAGTGCTCACTGACGTCGCAGCCACCACTGGCGATCGCGTCGGCGCTTTGGTCTTTGACGATCGAGTGCGGGCCTTCGTGGGCGCGCAGCGTGGCAGAGCTGCTCTTGCCGCGATTCGGACAGCTCTCATCCCCGTTAGGCCTACGATGACGGAACCCGACTATGCCGGCGCCTTCCGCCACCTCGCCATTCATCAGCGCCGCCGAGCGCTGATCGTCTTTTTCACCGACGTGATCGACACACGTGCCTCTCGCGCGCTGATCGCGTACGTCACGCGCAGCTCAGCGCGACATCTCGTCGTCGTCGTCGCGCTGCGCAACGACGCGCTCTTCGAGGCAGCTGCGCCACGGCCTCAAACCGCTCCCCGAGCCAAGGAGCTGGGTCTCTTCGAAAGCGCTGCCGCCGAAGAGCTGATCTCGGCGCGGCGCGAGGCATTGGAGCGAATGCGCCGAGCCGGCGTTACGGTTTTGGATGTCTCACCGCAGGCAATGACAGCGGCTGTCATCAACCGCTACTTGGAGATCAAGGCGCGAGGTTCTCTGTAGCCGCACCAGGCTGCAGTGCCAGCAGCTCCGCCGATTCGTCGGGTGTGACGCTCGCTGCTGCTTTGCTCGCGCGGTTGGCGCTGAGATAAAGGACGAGCAGCACGGCAGTCGCCGCCGAGACGGCAAGCTTGGCGCCTAACGACCACGAGGGAATGGGTGACACGAAGCCTTCGAGCGCTCCGGCTACTACGAGCAAAACCGAGGACACACCGATGAGCTGAATTGCGCGGCGCCCGTTCTCCACGAGCGCCCGGCGGCGCGTGCGTTCACCGGGTATGAGGAGTGCCGCTGCTAGTAGCAAGCCAGCACCGCCGGCGATGCAGATCGCCGTCAACTCGAGCACGCCGTGCGGCGCGACGAACTTGATCAGCAAGGGAGCGATGCCCTTCGACGCGTACAGCCCGATCACACCACCGAGCGACACACCATTCGTCAGCAACAGGATGAGCGTGCCTACTCCCGCCGTTAGGCCCAAGGCGAACGCGGCGAACGTCACCTGCACATTGTTGGCGATGATGTTGCTCGCCATGACCGGACGAAAGAGCTGCGGGTCCTCGATGTAGCCGGTTCCCTTTTTTGCGCGCTCTACGCCTGCCTCGGCACGATCGAGCATGGCCGGCGGCAGAAAAATCTCGGCCACACTCGGATCGCGCACGACGGCGACATGCGCAATCACCGCCGGACCGAAGAACACGAGCGAAGC
>CBQVAZ010000307.1:0-4923 GCA_967720205.1 uncultured Gemmatimonadaceae bacterium
GAGCGACAGACCCACGTCCACGCGGAGTCTGTCGCGTCATGAGAGCGGGAAACGGGACTCGAACCCGCGACCCCAACCTTGGCAAGGTTGTGCTCTACCAACTGAGCTATTCCCGCGAACGGACGTCGTAGTATAGACGTTCCAATGCCCCCCAACAACAACTGTTAGCACCTGAGAGCTTTGGTTTAGACGCGTTCTACGTGTATCCCACCGCCGGCCTTCGTGGTCCACGCCTCGCACTCGAGGTCAAACTGTTTTGTGTAGCGCGGCGCGACGATGTCGGCTGCTTTGCGGAGTGCGTCCTCGTCGCCCACCGCGATCACGCACCCACCCCAGCCAGCGCCGGTTAGTCGCGCACCCGTCACGCCCGGTTGTTCCCGCACTGCCATCGCCAGCCAATCCAGTTGCGGCGTGGAACACTCATACAGCGATCGCAATGACTCATGCGACGCGTTGAGCAGCTCTCCCGGCAACTGCCCTGTCGCCCGCAATCCCGCCACCGCCTCGGTGACGCGCATCTGCTCCTCGATGACGTGCCTGGCGCGACTGCCTAACGGCTCGCCGAATGGCACGCGCCGAAAGACATCGGCTGGAGCGAGCGCCAGATTAGGCGCCTGGACGCCGGCCGCGCGCATCCAGTTGAGCGCCATCGTGCATTCGCGCTGACGTTCGTTGAAGGCCCCGCTTCTCAAATCGCGGCGCACGCCGCTGTCGAGAATCAAGACACTGTCGCCGAACGGAACGTGTTCCGTCTCGCGCGTGTCGCAATGGATCAGTAGCGCGTGCCCCTCACGAGCCAGCGCGCTCGCGAACTGATCCATCACGCCGCAAGACACACCAACGAACTCGCGTTCGGCTTCGTAGGCTATCTCGGCCAATTGTAGCGGCGAGAAGGATTCGCCGATCAGGGCGTTGATCGCTGCCGCCGATGCGACTTCGAGCGCAGCAGATGAAGAGAGGCCGGCCCCCATCGGGACTCCGCTCGCGATGACGAAATCGAGTTGCGGCAACTCGATGCCGCGGCGGGCAAAGGCCCACATAACGCCCGACACATAGTCCCACCAGTCGCCAGTTTTCTCTGGTGCGCGCGCGTCGATGACCGCTTCAGCGCCGGCACCGGAGCTGCACGCGCGAGTCTTGCCTAACGTGGAGCGCGTAGCCGCGACGTACGTGCGGTCGCTGATTGCGATCGGCAGTACATCGCCGCCGTTGTAGTCCGTATGCTCGCCGATCAGGTTCACACGCCCTGGTGCGGATGCGACCAGGTCAGGCATACGGCCGTAGCGCTGCTTGAACGCGCTCGCCGCACGCGATGTCCCTGTCGTCGCCGTCGTCACGGCCTCAAGCCCGCCGCGTGAATCACGTACCACAGCGTCGACGCGAGCAGGCCACCTAATGCCGCGTCTCCACCGTCGCCGACGGCGAGTCCTTCGGCGTCGACAACGCCGGCGGCGCGTCCATGGTCCAGGGGAGCGCGGCGGAACCACTCCAGCACCGCTTTGCCGTTAGGCCCGAGCAGACGTGCGATCTGCTGCGTCAGGTCGCTCGGCTCGTCGCCGATTGCCTTGGCCGTGCGCCGATACAGCGAGTCGTCGCGGGTCACGACGTCGTACATCGGCAACCACAGTGCAGACGCCGTCGGATCGTCATCGTCCGCGAACGATCCATTGAGATCGGTGGCAGCCGCGAACACTCCCTTCCCCGACGCGGCATCGCGCACGAAGTGCCGCCTGAGCGCCGCGCGAACTGCTTCGGGCTCCTGCACGTTGCGTGCTGTCTCTTCGTCCAGCGTGCGACGCAGCACTTCGAGCGCCTGCGATGCAACGGAGTTTCCGTGCAGCGTGTACGGCAGCGGTGCGGGCGCGCCCGAAGGTGTGACGTCCGTCGAGTAGAGCGGCACCTGCGCGTGACGCCGCGCAGCCATGTCTTCCGACACGACGTAGAGCGTGTCCGCAAGGACTGCGTCATCCACAACGTGGTCGTCGCCGGTGTCGCGTATGTAGCGATCCGTCGCCAGTGCGTAGCCAGCTGCCCCTTCGAGGTTGAAGCCTGGCTCGAACAGCGTTCCGTCCATATAGCGCACGCCCATGCCGGGTGCATAGCCGTGCAGCTCGCAGAGACGCAGCAGCAGCTCACGCGCGAGCCCATGATCCGCTAGCTGTACGGCCGGAAGCGTCCACGCCAGCGCTTCCCATTCGCGAATCGTTAGGCCCGCCGAGTGCCATGGGACGCGCGTGCGCACGACGTAGTAGTGCGCGTCGTCGAGCGCGCGTCCGACCGAGTAGAAGTACGCGAGCAGCAGGTTGTGATTGAGCAGTCGATCCAGCGCCTCGTGGCCTGTCGACTGCTCGAGTCCCCGCAACGCATCTCGCGTCGCGGCGAGAAGGTCACGCCAGCCACGTCGGCGCATAACGTGTGCTGTTGCGTGTGCCCCATCGCCCTCTGGTCCTGCCGCAATGTAGAACGCCGTCTCGATGCGTCCGTTCGCCGGCAGTTCGAGCTCGCGCTCGACGGTGTACGAGGGCGTCGCTCCGTCGCTCACGCTCACGTGCGCATCCCCGTCGCTCACGACCGCAAGGGCCGCGAGATCAGGAAGCGCGCTGCCGCCGAGAATGACGGTGCCGTCCGCGCGCTGTTCGATGACGTGATTGTCGCCGAATGGTCGCGCCGATCGCACACGCAGTTGGCGATGACCCAGCGTACCAGACATCGCGATGCGTACGGTCGTCGGTGCTTCGCCGCGATACTCTATGGCGAATGCATAGACGATCCCGGCCGTGTCACTGTCGCGGCCAAACGGCGCGAAGATCGTCGCGCGCACGATGACGTCCCCAACGCTACACGTGAACGTCGGAAGCCAGCCGAGCGCGCGCTCCCACGCCATCGCTGCGTCACGAAAGGCGATGAGCTCGGAACCAACGCGCAATGTGGGGTACGCGAGCGGTGGTCCACGTCCAGTGACGAAGTCGCGCGAACCGGCGAATTCAATGGCCGAGCGCGACGCACGATGCAGCATCCCGAGCGCGTAGATCGCACCGTCGGTTGGTTGGATGCACGGCACCGAGAGCCAATGGTTCCCGGTGATTTGCCAGGGAACGGTGGGGATCGGCTCGGCGCGAATGCGGCCTCGAGTTGGGTCCTGCAATTCGTTGACTCTCGTATTGAGCGCGCATAACCTAACCAGACCTTGCCCCGGACCGCAGCGGCCGATGTTCTCGAGCGAATGACTCGCGGATCGCGCCTCGCCTCTCGCGCCTCACGCGCGTTGGCGGGCGGGCTGGCTGTCTCGCTCATCGCAACGTTGCCAATCGAAGTCGCGCGTGCTCAGCGCGTACTCACGTCGCTTGACGATGCCACTGTCGTTCCGCGTGGCTCCGTGCGAGTCGGCTTCGGGGTGAGTTTTTCACGAGCCGACAAGCGCTTCGCTTCAGGCCGACCGGGCGGCGCGGCGCGCGGTGAGCGCGAGTCGCTGGGCGGCGACTTTCCGCTCGACTCTCTGGCGCCAGGCGCTGGCGAAACGATCGGTGTGCTCACGCCGACGCTGAGGTCCCTGAGCGGGCAGACCGCCTTGTCGCTCTCGCTCGGCGCGCTGGGCATCGGAATCAATCGCGACGTGCGCACGATCCCATTCACGCTGGACGTCGGCCTAACGAGCCGAGTGACTGTAGGAGTGCTCGTGCCGTACGTGCTGGTGCGCAACGACGTCGCTGTTATTCCTGGCGCCGGTGGCAATCTCGGTCTCAACCCGGCGGGTTCGGTGACGGCGGCACGCACCAGGAACGGGACCGTACTGGCTCAGATGAATGCGGCCGCGACGCGGTTACGCACGCAGCTCGCGGCATGCGAATCGGATCCGTCCGGCGCTGGTTGCGGTGTGATAAACGCGAATCGCCAGGCGGCGCTCGCTTTCCTCACTCAGGTGGACGCGGCCGCGATGGATCTCGCGACTGTATATGGAACGGCGACCGCCGCGGGAGCGCGCTTTGCGCCGATTGTGGGCTCGTCGCTGGAGCAGTCGATCTTCGCACGGCTCAGCGCGTTCAACGTCGTGTACCAGAACTTCCTGTCGTTGCCGGCCGAGTCGTTGCTCGTGACGGCGCGGCCGGTGGGCGCCACACGCCTAACGCTGAACGACGTCGGCACGATTCTCAGCGATTCAACGTTCGGCGTCGCGGCCGGGCCGATCGCCTCGACGGAGCACGGTCACGTGGGTGACATCGAGGTGGGTGGGAAGCTGCTGCTGTACGATGGTTTTGCCGCGAGCACGGCACGCCGGCTGGCGCAGAACAGCGGCGTCAAGCTGCGTCTCTCCGTGGGCGCCGCGTACCGCTTTGCCACGGGAACGACCGCAACGCCGAGCAACTTCACTGACATCGGGACTGGAGACGGCACCGCGGATATCGAAGCACGCGGGTACTTGGATCTCGTCATCGGCAATCACTTCTGGCAGAGCGCCGTCGTGCGTTACGGCGTTCCGATGAGTGACACGGTGACGATGCGCATTCCGGACCCTGCGAATCCGCTGTTTCCTGAGGCATTTCGTGAGCGGGTCGTCGACAGGAAGCCCGGTAAGTACATGGAGGCCGAGTGGAATCCGCGCCTGGTGCTGAACGATTTCTTTGCCGTCGCCGGGCAGTATCGCTACCGCCACAAGGACGTCGACTCGTTTACCGGCACATTCAACGTCACGGACGCGAGCGGGAATCCGATCACGCTCGACGCAGCCGCGCTCGGCCCTTTTAGCGACGCAGAGGAACACCGCGCGGGACTCGCCCTCTCGTACTCCACAGTGGCCGCCTATGCGCGCCGTTCAGGTGCGCCGTTGGAGTTGACGCTCCTCGTCACTCGAGTGGTACGTGGCGCCGGCGTGCCCGCGACGAATACAGTGGCGCTCAGCGCGCGCTGGTACACCAAGATCTTCGG
>CBQVAZ010000308.1:0-4907 GCA_967720205.1 uncultured Gemmatimonadaceae bacterium
TCGTGTGCGGCAAAGCCCCCGATTCGTCGCGCTGGTTCGTCGCGTCGGTCTCGACATGAAGGTGCTGACTGCTCCCGTGGTGAGGACCCAATAAGATCAACAAGTGCGCGATTTGGACCCTCCACGTTAGGCATCGGCAGACCGAGTAGCGCGGCCACGATCGGCGCGATGTCGCGCATGTCGATCTTCCTGAGAGCGCGCAGCGACTCTTCCCACAATCGCATCGAATGGGTCGACGCATCTGTGCTTCGCCATGTGTGTCTCTATTGACTGCGGGTGCAGCTGAACGCCATAACGGTTTGTACCGACATGGAAAGCGAAGAATCTCAAAGGAGGCGCCATATGGAACGGTTGCCGGTCAACGGCGGGGAGCTCGAGTTCGAGACGAAGGGCACCGGTGAACCCCTCGTCCTCATCCACGGCGGCATCACGGCCGAAGCGTTCGACTGCCTCCTGGACCAGCCGGCGCTCACGGACCGCTACCAGGTCACTCACTACCACCGTCGGGGCTTCCTCGGAAGCACTCACCACACGGGCCCCTTCAGTATCGCCCAGCAGGCGCAGGATGCGCTGGCGGTTGTCCAACGCGTGGCCGGCGGGCGGGCGCACGTTGCCGGTCATTCCTACGGCGGCGCAACCGCGCTGCAGCTCGCGCTGGACGCTCCGGATGCCGTGCACTCGCTTGCGCTCCTGGAGCCGCCGCTTGCTGTAGCCAGCGCTGAAGCATTCTTTGCTCGCATGGGACCCTCCGGTCCGGCTTATGAATCCGGAGACGGTCCAGGAGCCGTCAGGGTATTCCTTAACGTTGTCCTCGGTGAGAACTACGACGTCGCTGTTGGCGCCAATCTGCCGGACGGTTGGTTCGACCGTGCCGTCGCGGATATCGACACCCTTTTCCAGGTCGAGCTGCCGGCGCTGAACGAATGGCATTTCACGGAGGACCTTGCCCGGCGAATCACGCAGCCGGTGCTCTCGGTGGTCGGCGCGGACTCAGACCCGTTCTTCGTCGAAGGCCATGCGTTGTTGCAGGCATGGCTCCCGCAGGCAGAAGCATTCGTCCTTTCGGGCGCTACTCACGGCCTTCAATACATGAACCCCACGGGCATGGCCGAAGCCCTCGCGGCATTCCTGGCGCGCCACCCGATGGCCTCTATTGTCTAGGTACGATCGCGGAGAGGGTGAGTCAGTCCGTGAGCCCGAATGGAGCGCGCGTGGGTGCTTCGCCTAACGCGAAGTGTTGTTTGCTGCTGTCGCCGAGTCGGTGCGGGACTGAACGCCCGGCTGTGCCCTCGTCTGCTTTTCTACCTCGCCGTAGAAAACCATGAGATTCGAAAGAGTCCACGCGCTGGACCCTGGCAAACGGCCGAGTGTCGCAGCGCAAATTGCGCGCTCGCCTATCAGTGAATTCCCGCGAGCCTTGCGCGGACCGGGAACCCGGCCTCGCCTAACGCAGAGAATCGAGAACACGCGTCGAGCAGGAAACGGACTCACTCAGTCACTGCGCGCGCCCATGGAGCGCGACTTCGGGCACGATTTTAGTGCGGTGCGGGTCCACACAGATGGCGAGTCTGATTCTCTGAGCCGCGCGCTCGGCGCGCGCGCTTTCACTGTTGGTCACGACATCTTTTTCCGCCACGGACACTACAATGCAGCGAGTGAAGTAGGACAGCAGTTGCTAGCTCACGAATTGACTCACGTTGTGCAGCAGCGCGGCGGGGCGCCTCAGGCAAAGTTGGCAATTAGCCAGCCCGGCGATCCCTGGTCAGATCAGTGGAGCTCCAAAGGAGGATGGAAGGAGTACGACCGCAGCGGATTGGATAGCGAAATCACACGCCTGACCCAAGCTTGGTGGAAAGAGAAACCTGAGAACCTCAAGCCAAACACCAAGACTACTCTATGGCGATTGAGAAGCGCGCCAGCTCCCACGAAAGCGCCGTAATGTGAACCGCGCGACGCAATACTACGCAGAGCCGCGCTCGCGCCCTGCCGCATCGAAGACTTGTTCGATCGCGTCACCCGAAAACATGACGACGAAATCGCGCGGAAGCGTGAACGCCTGAAGCAATGCTGGTCGCAGTCGGACGAAGCTCGCTATGGCAACGCGTTCGAGCGCCGTCTCGCGCGCCAGCGCCTCTGGATCTTCGACACTGCCGAGTAGCCACCCAGAATCTTCAGCGGAGATACTCTCTCCGTGCCGCAGAAAGATTTTCGGCTGTGACAGCGTTCCGGGCGCCGCAATAACGAATTGATCGAAGTACGCGTCTTCGCCGTCTACATCGAGGCGATGTAGGACGCGTACTTGCGCCGTCAGCACTTCTAGCGATGTGTCAATGTTGGAACACCAGTGCTCTTGCGGCCACTTGGCGAAATCGGGCTCGGTCGCGAGCGGGCCACTGCCACACGCATTGCTTCGCGTTCGTAGTCGTCGTTAGGCGCACCCGAGCTGCAGACTACCAAGAACTGGAACGGGACTCAAGTCGTAGGCAAAGGTGCTCGTTGACTGAGCCGTCTGCCCGCCGGGTACTCGGTCTGGCGCCGCAGGTGAGCGCGGCCGTTCGAAGTGGCCGGTGGCCGCACAGCACTTGGCTTCTGTTGTGCAACAACGTGCGCATGAAGCGTTGGCGTCAATGTGATCCGATCAATTGCTCGTTAGGTGTTGGGGACCGACACGCTACAGCTTTCCTGCTGCGCGCGCCGCCGCTCGCGCCGGGACACACGTTACCACATCCAGCCCCGCGACGCGGCACGCATCATCATCGTTCGGATGTGCGGCCGAGCTCATGATGGATGTTGGATCGTTGTAATCGGCGGGCTTCTTCAATTCCTCGCGAAACCAATGCAGCCGATCCGGGATCGCCATGCTCTCATTCGTCGCATGGCTCGTGTAGTCGTAGCGATCGAGCTCGAACGCGAACATGTGGTGCAATTCATGAGCGAAGCCACGCGCAGAACCACCGGACCAATTCGTGGCGACACGCGGTTTTGACGGATCGACATCCGCCTTGAACGTGTCGGCTGCGGGTGCATTGACGAAACGGATATCCACCAAATACCCCTTGGTCGACGCCGCCTTCTCGATCCCATCCTCCATCGCTTTGATGGCGTCCACGTCTTGTTGCGTGCCGCTGCCAGCCGGCGTTAGGTACAGATCGGCTCTGACGACGATGCTCGTGGACGAGGTCTTGTCGACATAGTACGTGCCGTCGCCAAACTTTCCTTTGACCGGCGTCCAATGTCGTTTTTTATCAGCGGATGCTGCCTCCTCGATTCCTCTCAGTTTGGCCTGTTTTGCCAGTCGCGACTTTTCGTCCTCTGTTGCCGTGGTCGTGCGAGCTTGCGTCTCCGCTGTCACCGTTGCCGCGGACTTGAGCGGCGTGTCGAACAGCTGCTTGAGTTTGACAAAGAATTGATAACGGTCCAAGAGCTTTCGGTTTCGTATCTCTGCAATGATTTCTTGGGCGAGCCTGAGCGTATCCGGCGGCAGCGCCATGTAGGCGGGCGTCCTCCGAATATCGGCTTCGAGTTGGTGGCACGCCTCGGCGACACGGAGGTCTCCCATTCCCTCGCGCTGAACACGCATTGGCTGCGCCAACGCCCGTTGCTGGGCTACGTGCGTCAGTTCGTGAGCGAGCAAGCGCAAACCGCTCGCTGTGTTAGGCGCGTACTGGCCGGCGCCGAACACCATGTTGTGTCCGACTGTGTAGGCATGCGCATTCACGTCCCGCGCGGACGCCGCCGCTCGCGCGTCAGTGTGCACACGAACGTGGCTCAAGTCGAAGCGCTCAGCCGATGCAGTGGGCGACGAGCGCGTGACGCTCTCAGCGACTGCCTCCGCGTCCTTTTCCGCAGGCTCGTTAGGCATTCCGAGCGACAAGGCGGCCGGCGGGCTGCCGGATCGCGGAGCGTGATTCTGAATGCCTGTGAATTCATGGCCCAAGCGCAGCTCCATGAAAGCGCGCGTTGATGCATCCAAGGGTCGCCCCGGACCACGTAAGACTTGGTGGACACTGGATGGAACCGCGGCGCTGGATTGATCTCCGGTGGCTGACGCCAACGTCCTTCGCTGCAGGGGTGAACGTTTCTTGCTGCATGCCTCGCACTCGCCAGTGGGGCCGGCCACACCGCCGCAGGCACACTTGCGTTGTATCAACCCGCTGCGTGTGGGCCTCTCTGAAGAGGGCGCTGGCTTCAAAAGCGTTAGTTGGGTGCGCATGCGAACGACAATCGGCCGACGTTAGAGACGTGGTAGCGCTGCCTCCAACAGCGCTCTTATCGTCGCGATGAGTCGATCACGTTCGGCTGCTGGCGCGTCGGCGCCTAACAACGGTGTGTGCAAATGAATCACCTGAGTCGTGGCACCAGTTTGTCTTCGCAACAGGCTCGTTCTGTAGAAGATCTCATTGGACAGGAACCCGCCTCCTGAACCTTCGACCGCCGTTGAATCGGTGCGCGGTCCGCCAACAGCCGTTGTGACGCGGGATTCGCCGGCGCGGATCTCCTTCACAACCGTTTCAGTAACAAGAGGAGTGCTCCGACCGAGTCTGCGCTGCATCGCCTCCAGCGCAGGTGTACGAACCAAACGCCCGTTCTCTGCACGCAACATGTTCGTACGCAAGAACTCTGGTCCCGCTCCGACTCCACGTATCTCCGGCGGAACGGAGGATCCACCTGTGGGCTGACTGACTGATGCGCCGACATTCTCCTCTGCGGCAGACGAGCGCCGTCGTCCGGCATACCGCTCCAGTTCGAAGTCGTCGCTCTTACCCATGCTGATCGTTAGGATCAAATCCGCAGGAGCTTCGCCGCTGAGAAACGGGCGGAACAACGACTCGACGGTTCCGGTGTCGAAATCGCGGTAGCGCACGGGGAAAATCACCGATTGGATTCGACCGTCCACGCCTCCAGCG
>CBQVAZ010000309.1:0-4901 GCA_967720205.1 uncultured Gemmatimonadaceae bacterium
ACGCCGGGCCAACGATCATCACCGCACCGTGGATGCTGCACGAGCTGTTCGAGTGGGCCGGTCGGCGGCTCGAGGATTATGTCGAGCTCGTTAGGCTCGATCCGGCGTATCAGGTCCGCTTCCAGGACGGTTCTGTATTTCGATACGCGTGCGACGAGAAGGCGCTCGAGGCGGAGGTGCGTCGCTTCGCGCTTGACGACGTGGCGGGGTATCGGCGCTTCAGCGCAATCTCGGACGACACGTTCAGCCGGGCGATGCCGCTGGTCGACCGGCCGTTTCATCGCTTCGGTACCATGTTCCGCGCGCTGCCTGATCTCCTGCGCGTGCGGGCTGACCGCTCGGTGGCGCGCGTGGCAAATCTCTGCTTCCGCGACCCGCGCCTGCGACGGGTGTTCTCGTTCCATCCGCTGCTCATTGGCGGCCACCCATTCGAGACGCCGGCCATCTACACACTCATCCACGCGCTCGAAAAGCGCTGGGGCGTGTGGTTCGCGATGGGAGGAATGGGGAAACTCGTTCAGGCCCTTGGCCAGCTGTTCACAGAGCTCGGCGGCGAGCTGCTCCTCGAACGCGAGGTCGCTGAGATTACGCTCGACGCGCACGGAACGCGGGCCACCGGCGTGCGCCTAACGAACGACGAGCGCCTGCCTGCCGACGCGGTATTGAGCAACGCGGACGTCGCGACGACGTACTTGCGGCTCCTCCCGCGCGCCTCGCTGCGCAGGAATACCGACAGACACGTTAGGCGCGGTCGCTATTCGATGTCAGTGTTCGTGCTCTATTTCGGAACGGACCGGCGCTACGACGAGATGGCGCAGCACGAGATCCTCATGGGGCCACGCTACCGGGGCTTGCTCGACGACGTCTTTCATGGCCGGCGCTTGCCCGATGACTTCTCGCTCTATCTCTACAGGCCGACCGCAACGGATCATTCTCTCGCGCCGGAGGGCTGCGATGCGTGGTATGCGCTCTCGCCGGTGCCCAATCTTGCGGCGGACATCGACTGGGCAACCGAGAGCCCGCGATACCGCGATCGCATCGTGCGGTACCTCGAGACGCGCTACATGCCGAACCTCTCGCGTCACATCGTGACCGAACGCTCGATCGATCCGCGCTACTTTCGGGACTCGCTAGGCAGCCACTTGGGCGCAGCGTTCTCGCTCACACCGTCGCTTACGCAATCAGCCTGGTTCAGGCCGCATAACGTGAGTGAAGACGTGGCGAACCTCTACATCGTCGGCGCGGGAACCCATCCCGGCGCTGGAGTCCCTGGCGTTCTGAGCTCGGGGAAGATCGTCGCGGGACTTATCGGGCACGCTCCCGCCTGCGCGCCGTTAACTAAAGCTGACAGACGCCAGGTGGCAGTTAGTAGATGACAGCGGGCGTTTGAATTGCCGGGTTGGCCGAGCAGGCGACGCTGCCAAAGGATCGCTGACAGCTATCGTACTGTTAGCTGGCGTCTGACAGCTTTAGTTGTTTTCAGCTGGAGTTGATCGCCTAACGACGGCGCACGTCAGCGAAACTTGACGGCCAGTCCGAGGAACGGCACTCCGATCCCCTGATCCGAGTCGTCCTTGCCGACAAATCGCACGAGCCCGACGTCGCCCGAGATGCGCTCGCCGAAGAATCTGAGGCCGAACGAAAGGATGCCGCCTTCGGCCTCCGGCAGGATGTAGTTCTCTGAGATAAAAGCCGTGCCGCGCGACAATCGCAGCTTGACGCCGCCCAGGACCAGCGGCCGGTTCGCGATCTCGTCGTTGAAGTACGCGTAGCCCAAGCCCAAGGAGAAGTTTTGGTCCGCGGAGCCAAACGTGCTCACGCCGTAGAGAATTCCGAAGCTGCTCGCGTCATCGGTGACCGCTCCGCTCCAACCGGCGAACGCACCGACGGCCACCTGCACTTTTTCGGTCGCCACCAGACCGATCTTTGGAGTGAGGTAGAACACGTTGTCCGCGATGTCGATGCCAGGGACGATGGACATGCCACCGCCAAACGTTATACGATCCGTCAGTCCACCCGTTAGGCACAGCAAAAAGAGCCAGATGTCGCAGAAATAGCCGCTGCCGCGTGCGAGCATGCGGGCATTGGGCGCGAAAAAGTGGCGCGTCTCGTTGGGATCCTCTGGCCAATATTCCCCGCCGCGCATGCTGTCGGCCGGGCGGACGCGCACGCCGCGCACCGCCGAACGGGCGATCGTAAGTTGCCCACCTTGTGTGCGAACGACCGCCGAATCGCCGCGCACCTCGATCACTCGGCCGACGACGACGCTGCCATCGCTGAGGCGGAGCACCTGCACACGTGTCGTATCGCTGAGCACACGTAGCGAGTCCTGAGCGCGCACTTCGTGCGACAAAGCTCCCAACGCAGTTGCAGCGACTGCAGTGAGCCAGCGGGCGCGACGGCTATTCATAGACAATTCTCATGTTCTGGGCTCGGAATGTCTTGCCTACTGCAGCGCGCATTTTACCCCATGTGTGCTCAAAGGAACAAACTTGGAGCGACTCGCGACGAGCGTTAATTTTTCCCACTAGATGAACATCCAGATCGAGACAAAGAAAACCGAAGGCGCCGAGCGGCTCCTCGAGGTCTCTGTAGCGGCCGATGAGGTGAAAGCCGCGACCGAGCGCACGGCGCGTCGTTATGCATCGAAGGTCCGCCTGCCAGGCTTCCGCGCTGGGAAAGCGCCCGCACACATGGTGCTCAAGCGCTTCGCTGACGCGATACGGCAGGAGACGATCGAAGCGATCATACAGGAAGCGTATCAGGCGGTGCTCGAACGCGAGAAGCTGAAGGTTGCGGCACAACCGCATATCCACGACCTCAAGTTCACCGAGGGCGAGCCGCTCACGTTCAATCTGCATGTGGAAGTGCGGCCCGAGATCTCACTCGCCAGGCTCGCCGGGTTCCGAGTAGCGCGCAGCGAGCGCACGGTGACCGAAGAGAACGTGCGTGAACAGATCGATCATGTTCGCGAACAGCGCGCGACTTGGGCGCCCGTGACCGAGAAGCCGAAGGAAGGCGATCTCGTTACCGTCCAGCTCAGCACCACCGACGAGTCCGGGGAGATGCCGGCCGCGCAGGAGTACAAGATCGAGCTGGGTAGCGGCCAAGCGATCCCAGGGATCGAAGAGCTGATCATGGAGACGCTTCCCGGAGCGAGCGCTGAGCGACCGGTGCGCTGGCCTGACGATTTTCCCGACGAAACTCAGCGGGGCAAGACCAAGCAGGTTCGCCTAACGCTGACTGATGTGAAACGAAAAACCCTCCCCGAGCTCGATGATACTTTCGCGCGCGAGGTTGGCGACTTCGAGTCTCTGGAGGCGCTGCAGACGGCTGTGCGCACGGATCTGCGTGATGCAGCCACTCGCGAGGCGGACGCCGACGTGCGGCAGAAGCTGTTGGACGACATCATCGCCGCCAATGCCTTCGATGTGCCGCGCAGCTGGGTGGCGCAGGTCGTACAGGCGTACGCGGAACTGTATCGCATACCAGAGGAAGAGCGCGAGCGCTTCGCCGGTCAGTTCTTGCCCACGGCTGAACGTCAGGTTCGCCGTGACCTCGTCGTCGAGACGCTCGCGGAGCGCGAGAAGCTCGCCGCGGAGGAAAAAGACATCGACGACAGGATCGCCGAGATGGCGGCCAAGCGAAACGCGGATCCTGGCAAGCTGTACGCGCAACTCCAAAAAGCCGGACGCATCAAGGAACTGGAACGCGGAATCACTGAAGACAAAGTGTTCAAGTGGTTGTTTGAGAGAAATACAGTTGAATAGGCCAAAGGTCAGAGGCCAAAGGTCAAAGCAAACGGTGACCTGGCCCTCTTTGACCTTTGACCTTCGACCTTTGACCTGGTCCACCTAACGATGCCAACTATCTACCCACCGTACGTCATCGAAAGATCTCCACGAGGAGAGCGGACCTACGACATTTTCAGCCGCCTGCTCATGGATCGCATCATCTTCCTGGGCACGCCGATCAACGATGACGTCGCGAACATCGTCATCGCGCAGCTCCTGTTTCTCGACGCCGACAACCCCGAGCGCGACATCCAGATCTACGTCAATTGCCCGGGCGGCGGCGTGTACGCCGGCATGGCGATCTACGACACGATCCAGTTCATGAAGTCGCCCGTCAGCACGATCTGCGTCGGCATGGCGGCGAGCATGGGCGCCTTCTTGTTGAGCGCCGGAAGAGGCGGCAAACGCCTCGCGCTGCCCAATTCGCGTATCCTCATCCACCAGCCATCACAGACTGGCGGCGGCGGCACGGCGTCGGACATCGAGATTCAGGCGAAGGAGATCATCTATCTCAAGGCGCGCATGAATCACTTGATGGCCAAACACACCGGTCGCCCCGTTGAGCAAATCGAACGCGATACGGACCGCGACTACTGGATGAGCGCTCAGGAAGCAAAGGATTATGGTCTCATCGACCATATCGTCCAGAACCGCTCCGAAGTCCCTGAAGCGCCCAAAGCGGTCGCTTCGTAGCCATTCTAGGGTCCACGAATTGCAGAGTTTGCTTCCGTTTGAGTTGTTCGGCAGTTCTGGCCGCTACTTCGCTGTGGCGGTCTTGGCCGGAGGGCCAAATCATTCATTTGTGCGTTCTCGCACAGGTGTGACGGGGGATACTCTTCTTGACCGTTCGTTGACCGCACTATTACCTATCGCGCCGTTCTGCAGCTTCGAAATTGCTGGCGGCACCTCCTTCGCTTCCCGGTAGGCCATGTCGCACGACAAGCACCTACGCTGCTCGTTCTGTGGAAAGTCGAAGGACTCGGTCCGGAAATTCATCTCTGGGCCATCCGTGTACATCTGCAATGAGTGCATCGCGCTCTGTAACGAGATCCTGGCCGAGGACGAAGAGCGCGAAGTCGCTGAAGCGATTACGCAGGTCCCAACGCC
>CBQVAZ010000310.1:0-4897 GCA_967720205.1 uncultured Gemmatimonadaceae bacterium
GGGATTCCGTCGATCACCATAGACGGCGGCGGCCGCGGTCAGGGCGCGCACGCAACGAGCGAGTCGTACGACGATACCGATCGTGGCTGGTTAGGCCCGCAGTGGACGATCCTCATTGTATCGACACTGGCGGGCCCCAAGCAGTGAGCTCGGGCCGTCAGGCATCGCTCCCCGTCGCGATCCCGTAGGCCTTGAGTTTGCGCCACAGCGTTGTGCGCCCCATGCCTAACAGTTCGGCGGCGCGCGACACCATACCGTCGCTGTGTTCCAACGCGGCGATGATCGTCGCACGCTCCGCGTCGTGCGACGGCGGGGCGCGATAGCGGACGTCCTGCTGCGTGGCCACTGCTTCGCGAACGGCAGCCGGTAAATGCTGCGTTTCGATGCGGCCGAAGTCGGCGTGGATCGCAGCCAATTCGAGCGCGCCTAACAGTTCGCGCACGTTACCCGGCCAGTGATATGTACGCAGCGCGCGTAAGGCGAACGCCGAACACGACAAGCGCTCCGCATTTGGCCTGCGAGCACTCAGCGAGTCGAGTCCGTGCGCGACGAGGAGAGGAATATCCTCGGGTCGCTCCCGCAGTGGCGTGAGCTGGATCGGAAAGACGTTCAAGCGGTACAGAAGATCTTCGCGGAAGGCCCGCTCGCGCACGAGCGCCGCGAGATCGCGATGCGTCGACGCGATGATGCGCACGTCGACAGGCATGGAGCGACTGTCACCGACGCGCACGATCTCGCGTTCCTGCAACACGCGCAGCAGCCGCTGCTGCAGCGCCAGACTCATGTCACCGATTTCGTCGAGCAGGATCGAGCCGCCAGACGCAGCTTCAAAAACGCCAACCCGGTCACGCACCGCGCCCGTGAATGCCCCGCGCACATGACCGAACAGCTCGCTCTCGAGTACGCCCTCGGCGAGCCCTGCGCAGTTGACGGCCACGAAGGGACCGTTTGCTCGCGACGACGCTGCATGGACGGCGCGCGCCACGAGCTCCTTCCCCGTGCCGGTCTCGCCGAGGATGAGCACAGTCGCGTCGGTGGGCGCGACGCGTGCGATCGATTCCAGCACCGCGCGTAGCGCCGGCGACCGTCCGATGAGCCCGTGGTAAGCCTGGGGGCTCGTTAGGCCCGGACGCCGGTCCAGCGCTTCGGCGATGTGCGCAAAGAGCACCTCCGGCTCGACCGGCTTTGTCAGAAAATCGTCGGCGCCGATGTGCAGCGCGCGGACGGCGCTATCGATGGTGCCCGCGCCGCTGATCATGAGCACCGGAATCGGTTCTCCCCAAACTCGCAGCGCTTCGAGAAACCCGAGGCCGTCCAATCCGGGCATGCGCAGGTCGAGCAGCATGAGATCGAACGGCAGCGAACGCAACTGCGTGACAGCTTCGTTCGCATCGGCGGCGAGTCCTATTTCATAACCTTCGCCTCGCAAGAGCGCGGCTGTGGAAAGGCGGAACGCGCGATCGTCGTCGACGATGAGCAGACGTGCAGCCATCAGCGTGCCTCCACTTGTCGAGTGCTCGCGGCTGACTGCTCGACGGCGTCGGTCGCTGGTAGCTCAATACGAAACTCCGCGCCGCCATCCGCCCGATTTACGGCCGTTAGGCGTCCGCCTGCCGTCCGCACCATGCCTTCCGCGACGAACAAGCCAAGCCCCACGCCCTGCACGCTCCCTTTCGTTGTGAAGAACGGATCGAAGATGCGAGGGAGCGCCGCGACGTCGATCCCAGGGCCATTGTCTGTCACGCGCACAACGACAGTATCGCCATCGCGCGAGACCTTGATATCGATGCGCGGCTGTACCGCCGGCCGTGCATGGTGAATCGCCTCACGCGCGTTCTGCACCAGGTTAAGCAACACTTGCTTCAGTGCATCCGGCGCGATCGCGGCGACGGCATTTGAATCATCATCGATTGAAATCACCGCGCTCGCCCCATTTCCAGCTCCGTCGCCGGCGCTCATCAGGCGCGCCACGTCGCGCGCCACTTGGCCGACGCGCGCAATCTGCAGCGCGGGATCGCGCGGACGATTGAGATCGAGCATGCGTTCGGCAAGCTCGTGCATCCGCAGCAGTTCGTCGATCGCGAGCGCTGCATACTCCCGAGCTTCGGGATCGTCAGAGACACGCCGCTGAATCACCTCGAGCAGATTGCGCAATGTCGCGACAGGATTTCTGATCTCGTGGGCGAGGTGGCCGACAAGTTGGGCCGAGGCCGCGAGTCGCTCGCGCTGGAGCATGTCGCTTTGCAGCGAGACGAGTCGCACAGCGCGATCCTCCAATTCGCGATTCGCCTGCTGCAGATCGGCGAGCCGTGCTGACAACGCACTGCGCATGGCGGCGAACGTCTCCGAGACCGTGGCTACCTCCTCGAGCCTGGAATGGGGAAGCGGAGCGGAGAAGTCGCCTTCGCCTAACGCGCGCGCCGACTGCGCCAACTCGCGCACGGGCCGCGCAACCTGGTTCGCCAGCAGAGCCCCGAGCACCAGCGCGAGCACAAGGGCACCGCCGGCCGAAAGCAGCGCGATGCGACGCAGCTCGGGCAGGATGGCCAACTCGCGCCGCATGACGCGCGCGAACACAGCCTCTCCACCACTCCCCAACGGCGCGGTGACAACGGCGACGCGCTCTCGGCCGGCGATGACGTCGGAGGAGTCGCCCGCCGCACGGTCGCCTGCTGCAATCGCGCTGACGATCGCGCGCGTCATGGCGCTGTCGAGCGTGCTGGCCACGGCGCGCCGTGTAGCGCCGGCGATGATGATGACTTCGCTTCTCGTTAGGCTCGCGAGCGTACGGGCTGCATCGTCCGTCAGCGGGATCGCGAACCCCGCGGCGCCGACCCAACGACCGTTCCATTCGACGGGAGCGAGCGCGAGAGTGTGAACGCCAGTTGAATCGCCCAAGACGTTCACGGGCATGCGGCCAAGGCGTGTTTCCGAAACTGAGACGGAGTCGCTCAATGGTCCCGTCCACAGCTCGCCATCAGGCCCAACGATGACTGGGATGCCCGCTGGGACTGTCGGACGCTGCTCATTCGCGATGCGGTCGATGGCCCTGCGATCGGCAGTGGCTAGCGATCGCGCAAGCGATGGTTCGTGCGCGAACTCCTTCGCGTGCATCATGAACGCATCGTTGATTGCCTTGAACCAGTTCGCGAGGATGCCGGGCGCAAGGGCGAGGTCTCCGCGCGCTCGATCCTCCAACGCGCCAGCGAGTCGGGAGTGCAACGCGATCCCCGCCGGAATCATCCCGACGAGGATCGCGACCGCTACCGCGCCAACGACAGCGCCTCGCAACGTTATGCGGATACGAACTCCGTGCTAATTGCCTTCACACTTCTGAAAGAAGCGTCCGTCAGCGCGCAATCAAGCCATACACCGTAGTGGGTAGACCGGTCTGAGCACCGGCCGAGGTTAGCGACCCGTTCGCGTTGACTGTGAAGATGCTGATCACTCCGCTACCACGATCGAGCGTGTAGAGAAACTGCCCGACTATCGCTGCATCTATCGGAGTGTTCTGGGTGATGGCCGAGACCCCGTTGTCTGTCAGGCGGCGCAGCGTGCCATTGGGCGCGAGTGCGTAGCCCGTCACCGAGTTGCTTCCCGTGTTCGTCACATACACGAAGCGCTGATCGCTCGAGATCACGACCCAGCAAGCAGCAGTCTCGGTCGTCGGGATCGACTTGCTTAGCGGGACGATCGCTGTCCCTTCGCCGAAGCCGTAGGATGTCGTTGCAGAGGCGTTAGGCGCACCTCCGAAAGCCTCGCTGACGATCAACTTTCCGCTCCTGGAGAACTCGAAGCCGAACGGCGTCATTCCACTGGAGGGATTGGACGTCAAAGCACCCAACGTTCCGTTGGGATTGATGACAAAGACGTCGATCTTGTTTGTCCCCTTCTCGGTGACAACGAGTCGCCGCCCGAGAGGATCGAAGGCGACCTGAGCCGGCATCACGCCGCTGCTGCTGAGCGAGCGCGTGCTTCCCGCGAGCGTGGTCAAGTCGCCGGTTGCACTGAGAGTAAAGCCAGTCACGTTATCGGATCCTGCGTTCAGGATATACACGAGGCTTCCGCGTGCCGCGATGCTCACCGGCATCGTGCCGCCCGACGCGATCGTCTCGACGAGCGTTAGGCCACCGCCCGCTCCGATGCGAAACGACGAGATCTGATTGCTTCCGGCATTCGCTACGAGCAAAAACCTGTCTTCCGAGATGACAACGGACGCCTGTGAGCCTAGGCCAGCGGCGCCGTTTCCTTTGCCGCCGGTCGACACGTTGGCTACGAACGTCAGTGAGCCGTCGCTAGCGCGTGAGAAGACACTGACTGCGTTTGCCGTCGCGTCGTTTGTCTGGGTATAGACGTTGCCGACAGCAGCCGCGCTGATGCGGTCCAGGGCGGCATTGTCGGAAAGGGCAGGGGATGTGGCGTCGCGACCGGCACACGCCGCAAGGCCGAGCGCGGCAAGAATCCTAACGAGCTTCATGAAACCCTCCGTTGGAGTGGCAGGTTGATGCGACCTGCATTCGCAACAGAGCCGCCAGAGGCGATTTCCACTGGACTCAGCTTCCTATGTGACGAGATTGCACGGAGCTACGCGCCTGATGCTTCATCGCGGTTTTGCAATGCAAGAGTTTCATGAACCGGCTGATCGAATCGGCGAAACGCTGAACGAAACGCTGACACGGCCACACTCGACGAATGACAGCGTGCTGTGCAGTCTTGAACGCCATGCAGATAACTCGTAAGGCCAGGTTGACTCTCGTACTGGGCCACGTCACGGCAATAGCGGCCGTCGGAGCGTGCGCATCGCAGAGCGTGCAGAAGGGAGCGGGCTCGAACGGCGGCGTGCGATCGCTCATCGCCGCTGAACGCGCGTTCGCGCGTCACTCTGAGCGCGCGGGTA
>CBQVAZ010000311.1:0-4882 GCA_967720205.1 uncultured Gemmatimonadaceae bacterium
ATCCCCGTCGTTGTGTGCGGAAGCTTCCCTGCCTTGCGCATCGGCACGAGGCCGGCGCCTAACGTCAGTGCGGTCGGCGCACCGAACAGAAACCCGCGGCTCTCGATCGCGACGATGTGCGTGACGCCACGATCCTTGTATGGCGCTGCCATGCGCTCGCACGCCGCCGCGAATGCAATTGGATCGCCGAGGAGCGGCGTGATGTCCTTGAAGACGATGCCCGGTTTCGGATAATCCGGGACGTCGCGGATGTAGCGCGCGAGATCCGTCACGGCCGGAGCCTAACGAGCAATGGCAAAGGGCCTTGCCAGCTCAGCTTCGCCTTCGACAGCGCGACGTACGACCTGATCGACTCGCGCACCGGGAGGCCCTGCGCGCAGCGCCGCATCGAGCCGCTGCAGCGCGTCCGACGCTCCGGAGGCTACGAGCTCGACGCTCCCTGATGGAAGGTTGCGCACCCAGCCGGCGAGGCCGAGCGCGCGCGCCCGTTCGCGCACGAACCAGCGGAATCCAACGCCTTGAACTCGACCTTGGACTTCGAATCGTTCAGTTGGCACATCTTTTCGTTACTGATTCGCGAGCAACGCCGCAAGCACCGTCGCGAGCGCGGATTCTTCCTTCGACATGTTCGCGCCGGGCGCTGGAAGAATGTCGATTTCGCCGTTGCGCAGACGGCGCGCGATCGCCTCGAGCGTCGTGGCAGCGACGAGCGCTCCTTCCATCCTGCCGCTGTCATTCGATGACGGAGCGGATTCGCTGAACGCCGCTTCGACCTCATCGATCACGACATTGCTCGACGGTTCGCCGGCTGGCATTGACGAATACGCGGTCTCCCACAGATCCCCTTCATGCGCGATGTCGCGAATCGCGGCCATCGCTTCTTCACTCGGAATCGCCGGCACTTCAACGGTGATCGGAGGCATCGACTTGGCGAGCCTTGGCTCGGGCGAGATGGACGGCTCCTCTTCGATTTTGAACTCAGCCTCCTCGATCTGAGGGACTTCGTCCGTGATCTCCGGGTGGTGCACTACGCGCGGCGGCTCGGCCGCGATCGGCTCAGGGGCCAGCGGCTCAGGCTCGTGTCGCAGCTCCGGCTCCGGAGCGACGTAGCGTTCCCACGCCTCGTGCGCGATCGGCGCGGGCTCGGGTCCGTGATAGGTCGGTGTGGGGACCCGGACCGATTCGACCGCGGGCTCCACCGCCGTCGCCGCGGCGACGGTTGCGGGCTCGGACGGTGGCGCCTCGAGCGGTACGACCGACGCAGGCTGGACCAGCGCTCCTATGAACGGACGGAAGGGCTGACCGGGACGTCGTTGCATACCACTCGGCGATGAGCTGGGCTGACTACCCTGCCCCGCTGATCCTGCACCGCCCGTGAAGGGGCGGAAGACGCGTGCATTTGGTGGCCGGCTGCCCGGCGGCGTTTCTGAAGGATGCGACATCGCAAAGCTCCGGTCTTGTTCTCGCCAGGGGCGTGACGCAAACGGCCATTAGGAAGATCCGCTCCAGCCGTGCGTGCCCAAGAGCGGGACGAATCGAACGGGCGTGATGTCACGCTGCTCGTAGGTCTCTCCGTGCCGGGTCACAAGAACGAGCATCTGCTCGTCACGTCCGCCCAATGGTAGGAGGAGACGACCACCATCTGCCAGCTGCTCGAGTAACGGTTTGGGAATGTCCGGCGCCGCGGCGCCCACGACGATCGCGTCGTACGGCGCATACTCCCGCCAGCCGAGCGTGCCGTCGCCTAACAAGAGCGAGACGTTGTTGACGCCGCATTCGCGGATGATCTCGCGAGCGCGCTCGAGCAGGGCTGTCACGCGCTCGACAGAAAAGACCTGGGCGGCCAGGTGCGCGAGCAGCACGGTCTGATAGCCGGAGCCGGTGCCAATTTCGAGCACGCGCTCGTGGCCCGTGAGGCGCAGCAGCTCGAGCGACCGCGCGTGCACTGACGGCTGCGAGATCGTTTGCCCGTTGCCAATCGGGAGCGCCGTGTCCTCGTAGGCGTTGTGCCTAACGCCTGTCGGCACGAAGAGGTGCCTCGGCGTTGCGTCAAAAGCGCGCAGCACGGCGAGGTCTTTGATCCCGTTTGTCTGCAGAACTTCGAGCAACCGGCGGCGCTTACCGCGGTACGCCGGATCTAAGGTGTTCGCCACCACACCTCCGCTTCGTCGAAGCGTGCGTGATGCGTGAGATCCAAGTGCAGCGGTGTCACTGATACATAGCCGTCGCGGATCGCCTGGAAGTCGGATCTGTCGTCGCCGGCCCAGGTGACCTCGCCACCTCCGATCCAGTAAATCGGCCGTCCCCACGGATCCTGCATCGGTCTGATCGAGTTGGAATACACGCGGCGGCCGAGGCGCGTGAGCTTCACGCCCTTGATCTGGGCTGCAGGGACCGGTGGGATGTTGACGTTGAGCAGCGTGTCGGCGGGAAGATCCAAACCCGTGATGTGCCTGAGCAGCGGAACCAGGATCTGCACCAGCTCTTCGAGACGCGATGTGTCCGCGAAAAAGTCGCGCCCCGCGTAGGACAGCGCGATGGAGCGGATGCCTAACGCGAGACCCTCCATGGCGGCGGCGACGGTCCCCGAGTACAGCACGTCCTCGCCCATGTTCTGACCGTGATTGATGCCGCTCAGCACGAAGTCCGGCTTCTCTGGCATCAACATCTCGATGGCGAGCATCACGCAATCCGTCGGCGTGCCGTCGACCTGATAGCGGTTCTCTCCGCGCTGGATCGCGCGCAACGGATGATGCAAAGTGAGCGAATGGCTCGTCGCGCTTTGCTCGCGATCCGGCGCAACGACCGTTACGTCGCCGATCTGTTTGGCAGCGCGGACGAGACACTCGAGCCCATAGGCGAGAATGCCGTCGTCGTTCGAGCAGAGAAAGCGCATTAGCTGGCTGCGTCCTCGTCAGCATTCTTGCGGACCGGAGGTGGTCCCCCTTCCTCCAGCAACTTGAGCACTTGCGACAATTCATCTTCCAGACCGCGCAGCGTCTCCAGCTCGAGCGCGGCACGCGCTTCGCCGCGTAGCTCACCGTTGCGACGGTGCTCGTCGATTTTCTTGCGCGCTCCATCGATCGTGTACTTCTCGGTGTAGAGCAGATGCTTAACGAGAAGGATCAGCTCGATCTCGCGGCGCTGATAGACGCGATTCCCGGATCGGTTTTTCGCCGGATGCAGGAAGCGGAATTGACTCTCCCAGTAGCGCAGCACGTGCGGCTTGAGATCCGTCAGCTGACAGACCTCGCCAATAGAAAAGAATTCTTGAACAGGTTCGGCAGTCATTCGTCTCGCTCCGAGCGAAGATCGCGTGACATGAGGGCAGTGATGGCGGCGCGTGGATCTAGACCCTCGAAGAGCACCCGCGCCACAGCATGAACGATCGGCATTTCGATTCCTTCTCGAGCGGCGAGGTCGCAGGCGCTTTCAGTCGTGACGACGCCTTCCGCGACTGTTTCACGCTGCGCCAGGATGTCGCGCAGCTTGCCGCCGCGGCCGATCTCGATACCTAACGAGCGGTTGCGCGAGAGCGCACCCGTGCACGTGAGCACGAGATCGCCCAGTCCGGCGAGACCGGCAAACGTGGTGGCACGCGCACCCAACGCCACGCCAAGTCGCGTCATCTCGGCAAGGCCGCGCGTGATGAGCGCGGCGCGCGAGTTCAAGCCCAGCTCGAGTCCATCGGCGATGCCCGTGGCGATCGCCATGATATTCTTGAGCGCCCCACCCAACTCCACACCGGCGACGTCGTCGTTCGTGTAGATGCGCAGCGTGGTCGTGCTGAATACGTGCTGGATCGCTGTGGCCGCAGCGCTCTCGCGCGAGGCGGCCACGAGGGCCGTCGGTTGGTCGCGCGCGACTTCCGACGCAAAGCTGGGTCCCGATATGGCAACGACGGTTCGACCTGGTAGCTCAGACTCCGCAACGTCTGTCATGAGCGCGAGCGAGCCACGCTCGATTCCCTTTGTGGCGACGACGATGATTGCACTGGGCGAGACGCACGTCGCGCTTGTCCGGACGACGTCGCGCAATACGTGCGACGGCGCCGCGTACACGATCGCGTCTCGATCGCGAACGGCGTCGAGCACATCGCGCGTCGCGTGCACACGCTCGTCGAGGCGCACGCCGGGGAGAAAGCGGCTGTTCTCGTGTCGGGAATTGACGCGCTCCACCACGTCGTCCTCGCGCGCCCACAACGCCACGTCCGTCAGACGGCGCGCCGCGACGTGAGCCAGTGTCGTCCCCCACGCTCCCGCACCAACGACTGCGAGCCGCGTCATGGTCGCGCCCCTTTTGGACCAGGTGCGCTTTGTCCCTGCGCGCCCGGGCGGCCGAGCCGTCGCTCCTCACCACGGCGCAGACGCGCGATGTTCGAGCGATGGCTCCAAATGACGAGCGCGGCTACGGCGAGCGCCGCCAGGAACGGCACGGACTGAACGCCTCGCGTCACGGCAACGGCGACAGCCAGCGTGACAGCCGCCACGAGCGAGCCTAACGAGACGTACCGCGTGATGACGAGCACGATGAGGAATGCGGCGACTCCTACGGCACAGGCGGCCGGCACCAGGGCGCCGAAGATGCCACCGGCGGTCGCCACACCTTTGCCGCCGCTCCTGAAGCCGAGGAAGATGGGTCGCGCGTGTCCGAGCATCGCGATGACACCGAGCAGCAATCCCCAGGCGTCCGCGTTGGTGAAGCCGAGCCAGCGCGGCAGCAACGCCGCCGCGACGCCCTTCGCCGCGTCGATGGCGAGGACGATCGCCGCGGGCCACGCACCTAACGTGCGGTACACGTTGGTGGCGCCCATGTTGCCCGATCCAACCTTGCGAACGTCGATCCCCTTGAGACGCCCCACGAGATACGCCGTCGGGATCGA
>CBQVAZ010000312.1:0-4879 GCA_967720205.1 uncultured Gemmatimonadaceae bacterium
AAGGCGCGTTCGCTGTGGGCAGTCGTCACGCAGATCATGCTGATCGACATCATCTTCTCGCTCGATTCCGTGATCACAGCGGTCGGCATGGTCGACCACGTCGTCATCATGATAGCCGCCAACGTTATTGCTCTCGGCATCATGCTGATGTTGGCAGGGCCGATCGCGCGCTTCGTGGACGTGCATCCGACAATCAAGATGCTGGCGCTCGCGTTCCTGGTGCTCATCGGGACGCAGCTCGTCGCCGAATCGTTAGGTACGCACATCCCGAAGGGCTATACCTACTTCGCGATGGCCTTCTCGGTGTCTGTCGAAATGCTGAATCTGAAGATGCGCGCTCGGGCGGCGAAGGCGTTGGCGCTTCGCGACACACCGCACGAGGCACCGCCTAACGGGCCAGCGCCTGGAGCGCCTCTCCCGTGAGGCGATAGACCGTCCAGTCGGTCATCGGCTTTGCGCCGAGCGACTCGTAGAAGCCGATCGCCGGCTCGTTCCAATCGAGTACGGCCCACTCGAAGCGCGCGCACTCTCGCCTGACGGCGAGGCGGGCGAGGTGGCGCAACAGCTCGCGCCCAACTCCGCGCCCGCGGTGCTCGGGAAGAACAAAGAGATCCTCCAGATACAGACCCGGGCTCGCGGCGAACGTCGAGTAATTGTGAAAGAACAGGGCGAAGCCGACGGGCTCGTCGCCGAATCGCGCGATGACGCACTCCGCATAGCGTGGCTCGCCGAACAGCGTGCGCCGAACCCTTTCCTCCGTCGCCTTGCACTCGTGTGCGAGTCGTTCGTATTCCGCCAGACCGTGAATCATTCGAACGACGATCGGTGCGTCGTCAGGCGTCGCGTCACGGATCGTGACTGTGGCGTCGGCAGTTGGCATCGCGCGGTCCCTGTTGCAAAATGGCGGAGTCTCTCGTTCCCGACATGAAAATGCCACATCGCTCACGCACTCGCCGCGCGATCTGGTTCGCGGCAATCTCGCTCGCACTCCCGTTCGTCGCACGAAGCCAAACCGCTGCGACCTACTATCCGGGCCCCGGCACGCAGTGGCAGCGCAAGCGCGCCGCCGATGTCGGCATGGATTCGCTGGCTCTGTCGGCCGCGGTGCAATTCGCGCAGGGCCACGAGATCAACTTTCTGAAAGACATGGCAGCGCAGGTCAAGGAGCAAACGAAGAACGAGCCGTATCCAGACGACATGGGCCCTACGCGCGATCGCACGGGTCAGAACGGCATCGTCATTCGCCATGGATACATCGTCGCCGAGTGGGGCGACACCGAGAAAGTCGACATGACGTTTAGCGTGGCGAAGAGCTACGTGGCAACGACGGCTGGACTCGCGCTCGATCGTGGAATGATTCGCAATGTGACCGATCGCGTCGCGGATTATGTGAAGGACGGTGGCTTCGATTCGCCGCATAACGCGAAGATCACGTGGCATATGCTGCTCAATCAGACCTCGGAATGGGAGGGGACGCTTTTCGAGAAGCCTGACGTGGCCGATCGTCGTGAGGGACGGGACCGTGCCTTACGAGAGCCCGGCACCTTCTGGGAATACAACGACGTGCGTGTGAATCGCGCCTCGCTGGCGATTCTGCGCGTCTGGGGTCAAGCGCTGCCCGAAGTACTGAAGCGCGAGATCATGGATCCAATCGGTGCGTCGCCGACGTGGGAATGGCACGGCTATCGAACCTCGTGGGTCGATGTGAACGGAAAGCGAGTGCAGTCCGTGAGCGGCGGCGGGCACTGGGGCGGCGGAGTCTGGGCGAGCACGCGAGACCATGCGCGCTTTGGCCTGTTGCATCTGCGGCGCGGCAAATGGGGCGACAAGCAGCTTCTCTCGGAGAAGTGGATCGACATGGCGACAACGCCGACAGACATTCGCCCGGTGTACGGCTACATGTGGTGGCTCAACAACGAGAAAGGGACGACGCACAAGGGCGCGACGCCGAAGAGCTTCTTCGCTCGTGGTGCGGGCGGGAACACGATATGGATTTGTCCCGAGCTGGACATGGTGGTCGTGACGCGCTGGCTGGACACGCGCGCAACGGACGAGTTCATGGAGAAGGTGCGGGCGGCTATCAAATCCTAACGAGGCCGGCGAGTACGTCGGCTCGTTTCCAGAACGATCACACGGTCCGGATCTTCGGTCCGTCCCGTGGGAAGCGTGAGTGTGACCCCATTGTCTGATTGCGCGACGAGCACTGATTCGCCGCCGTAGAGCATTCGCGCGCGCAGGACCGTAGCTCCTAACGAGGGAAGCGCGAGCGGGCGATCCTGCCAGTCGAGCACGTGCACGAACACAGTGTCGCCGCGCTGCGTTGTGACACCCCACTGCCGCGGCGCGAGCGGCCCTCCGCGTGTGCCATAAATGGACAAGCCGTATCGAGCGAGCCATGCACCGAGTTCGCGCAAGCGCTGCGTCGCTTCCGGTTGCAGTGTCCCATCGGGTCGCGGGCCGACGTTCAGCAGCAGGTTGGCGTCGTTCCCCGCCGCCCGCACGAGATACCCAATGAGCTCTCGCGTGGACTTGAATTTCTGATCCGTGATGTTGAAGCCCCACGAATCGTTCATGGTGAGCGATGTCTCGAGCGGCAGAGCGCCGATTTGCGTCGTGTTGAAGCCCGCGGTGTTGGCCCCTGGCAGATCCTGCTCGAAGGTCTGCACGTCCTCGTCAGGCAGCGGCGCCAGATGATGGTTCGGAATGATCAGCGCAGCCGGCTGCAGGCGATGGATGAGCGAATACGTCTGCCGAAGGCGCCAGTCGGCGTCCGGCTTGTCCCACATTCCGTCGAACCAAATGCCGCCTAACGGGCCGTACTTCGTGAGCAGCTCCGTGAGTTGCCCGTCCACGAAGTCGAGGTAGCGGCTCCACTCTCCTGCTTCCGCGCGACCCGTCTTGAGTCCGGTGCGACCGCGTGGCCAGTAGTCCACGTGGTGCCAATCGAGCTGCGAGTAATAGAAGAACAGCTTGATGTCCTGACGTCTGCATTCTTCGGCTAGCTCGGCCAGCGGATCGCGCTTGAACGGCGTCCAGTCGCGGATGTTGTAGTGCGAACCGTCCGTCGCAAACATCGAAAAACCGTCATGATGTCGCGCGGTGATGGTGATGTACCTGGCTCCGGCCGCCTTCGCGATCGACACCCATTCCTTTGCGTCGAACTTTACTGGATTGAAGGCGCTGGCCAGCCACTCGTACGTGGTGACCGGTATCTCGCGATTCTGCATCACCCACTCGCCCTGCGCGAGCTGACTGTAGACGCCCCAGTGGATGAACATGCCGAACCTGGCGTCGCGAAACCATGCACGCGCCGTTAGGCGCTCTGGTGGAACGGGATCGGCTGCCTGCGCAGCGAGCCAGACTGGGGCTACTGCGAGGAGCGTGATCGCGGAACGAAGGACGTGCTGCACGCCCCCAACATGGCCAGGGAGCCCGGTGCTTGACCAGGCAGTTGGGGGTCTGCGCGTACAAATGATTTGCCGCTGATTACCGCAGATGCACGCGGATCAACAACCAACAACATGATCCGCGAAAATCAGCGCCCAATTCATCTTCGGCCCTACGGCCGCTGCAGAAGCTCTGCGCTTACCTAATTCCGCTTGCCGCCTTTCTGCGCGAGCGCCTTGAAGTACTTGTCCACGAGCTCGCGGTACGCGGCGGGGACGTCACTGGTGCCGCCTAACGTGGGACCGTCACCAGTCTGTCCCAGTGCTCGGCTCAGCGCGAACTCCAGCTCCTGGAAGCCCTTGGTCACCGACTGCTGCAGCCGGGCAAGCTCCTCAGGATCGTTATAAACACGGGCCGACTCCAACTCTCGCAGGCGGCGGATGAGGCCTTCGATCGTGCCGCCGGCGTCGAGGTCCGTACCAGCAAGATCACGCCGGAGTGCTTCGGCTTCACCACGACGCTCGCGCAGTTCGCGCTGCCACTGACGGATCTCGTTAGGCGTGAACGCGCGATAGCCACCGCCCTGCCCCATGCTCTGCTGCTGGCCGCCTTGGCTGCGAGCCGCGGCACCGCCTTGTCCCTGCTGTTGTCCCGCCTGCCCCTGACCCTGCTGGCCGCCTTGCCCCTGCTGGCCTTGTTGTCCCTGCTGGCCCTGTTGCCCGCCCTGCTGCCCTTGCTGACCACCCTGTTGGCCTTGCTGCTGGCCCTGTTGCCCTTGCTGCCCCTGCTGGCCGCCACCCTGTTGGCCCTGCTGGCTTTGCTGTCCACCGCCCTGCTGACCTTGCTGCCCTTGCTGGCCGCTCTGCTGGCCCTGCTGGTCCTGCTGGCCCTGCCGACCCTGCTGACCCGCCTGACCCTGTTGTTGTCCGCTTTGACCTTGATTCTCGCGTTGTCGTAGTCTGTCTTCGAGCGACGACAGTCCACGCGCGAGCGAGCGCGCGCGCTCCAACGCACGAGTCGTTCTCTCGTTAGGATCGGACGAGGCACTGTTCGCCGCCTCGCCGAGCCGTTGCGCTACGGCTTCGAGGTCTTCGGTGATCTGATCCTCGAGCCCTTTGCGCGCCTGCTGCTGGCCCGCGCGCGCCAGTGCGCGTGAATACTGGATCTTGTCGGCAACACGTCCCTGGCGAAGCTCGTCGGCGGCTTGCGCCATACGCCTGGCGGCATCAGGACGCGTCGCACGTCCGTCGCGCGAGAGTTGATCCAGATCCTGCTCCAGCCGCTTCACTTCGTTGGCCATCTCCCCTTTGCGCTGATCGAGCCGCTGCTCCTTCTCAGCATCACGAGTGGATGACCCTGCATCCTGCGCTATTTGCTTCTGCTCTTCAGCGAGACGCCTGGCGCGATCGAGCGCGTCTTGGGCTCCGCGAGTCACATCGCCCGATCTAGACTGTTCGAGCAGCCGTCGCGCACGCTCGAGCTCATCCTGCGC
>CBQVAZ010000313.1:0-4870 GCA_967720205.1 uncultured Gemmatimonadaceae bacterium
CGCCCGGTCGCGCGTAATTGGCCTGTCTCCAGGTGGCGCGCCGAGTCGCGCGCTGCTTTGTTGTTGGGACTCCGTCCCGTCCTCGGGCTCCCCCATCCACCGCGACACAGACATGTCCAAGATTCGCTCGACCTTAGGCCTGGCACGGGCCGTTTTCGTCGTGGCCGCGCTCGCCATGCTGACGACGATTCCAGTCAGCGCGCAGCAGCGCAACGACGAGGAGTACACGGCGAAGATCAAGGAGTATTTGCGCGATCCGCGCATAACGACGGAGCTCGTCGATCACCTTCCCGCATCGAGCACGGTGCCGACACCGCTCAAGTTCCACGGGCGCATCATCGGCACGCCGGGCGAGCTCACATACGCCAAGGACATCCAGCGCTACTTCGAGGCGCTCGATAAGGCCTCGGATCGCATCAAGGTCTGGACGATTGGCAAGTCTGAAGAAGGGCGCGACATGATCGTACTGGCCGTTGCCGACGAGATGACCATTCGGACGTTGGACCGATACAAAAGTATGCTTGCGGCACTAACGGACCCGCGCAAAACGACTGAAGAGCAGGCGCGGCATCTCATCAAGACCGCGAAGCCGATCTACTGGATCACGAGCGGCATGCATTCGCCCGAGACTGGCGGTCCGGAAATGCTGCAGGAGCTTGCCTATCGATTGGCCGTGGAAGAGACGCCGTTCATTCAGATGATCCGCAACAACATGATCACCTTCATCACACCGGTGATCGAAGTCGACGGACGCGAGAAGCAAGTGGACACGTACTACTTCAACAAGAAGCTGCCGCGCGGCCAGGCGCGTCTGCCGCTCATGTACTGGGGCAAGTACGTCGCGCACGACAACAACCGCGACAACATCGGACAGATGCTCAAGCTGTCGCAGCATGTGAACAAGTTCTTCCTCGAGTGGCATCCGCCGATCATGCACGACCTGCACGAAGCGCAGAGCTATCTCTACGCCTCAACGGGCACCGGTCCTTATAACGAGTCGCTCGATCCCATCACGATCGACGAGTGGTGGCTGATGGCGAAGACGGAAGTCATGGAGATGACGAAGCGCGGCGTTCCGGGTGTGTGGACGTACGGCTTCTACGACGGTTGGGTGCCTAACTACATGTTCTTCGCCGCGCACGCGCACAACGCGACCGGGCGCTTCTACGAAGTGCAGAGCTACGGACCGGACACAACAACCGTTAGGCTCGGTGCCACCGTGACGAGCAGAGAGTGGTTCCGTCCGAACCCGCCGCTTCCCTCGATCGCCTGGGGCCCACGCAACAACACCAACATCCAGCAGTCGGCAATCCTCATCGCCCTGAACCATGTGGCGAAGAACAACGAGCTATACCTCGAGAACTACTGGCTCAAGAACAAACGTGCGGTCGAGAAGGGAAAGACCGGGCCCACGTACGCCTGGGTGATTCCCGCGCTGCAGCGACGCAAAGCCGAGGTCGCGGACGCAGTGAACTCGTTGCGCACGCAAGGACTGGAGTTCCACACCGCGAACGCACCATTCAAAGCCGGCAACGTCGACGTTCAGGCGGGCGACTACATCGTTAGGGCCGATCAGCCATACCGCACGTTCGCCGAGATGTATTTCTCGGTGCAGAACTATCCCGTGGGCAATCCGCGGCCGTACGACGACACCGGCTGGACGTACCAGCTGCTGCGAAACATCAAGGTCGTCGTCGTAACCGACAAAGCAATTCAGACGCAACCGATGACAGCGGTGAATTCGGATGTGAAAGCGCCGGGCGGCATCGAAGGCACAGGCCCCGTTCTCGTGGTGGAGCACGCCGCTGACAATCCGCTTGTGACGTTCCGCTTCCGTCACAAGGACGTGGCGATGCAGGCGGCCGAAGACACTTTCGAGGTCAACGGCAAGAAGTTCGCTGCCGGCGCGTTCATCATACCTAACGCGGATCGCGCGAAGCTCGAGCCCTCGCTCAAGGAACTTGGCTTATCGGCGTGGGCCGTCGCGCAGGCGCCAACCGTGAAGACACACGAGCTGGACGTTCCGCGCATTGGCTACGTGCACAGCTGGCAACGTACGCAGGATGAAGGCTGGGTTCGCGGCGCGTTCGACGTCTTCGGCGTACCGTACACCTACTTTGCCGATCAGAAGCTCCGCGAAGGTAATCTGCGCGCGAAGTACGACGTGATCATCTTGCCGCACATCGGTGGCAACGCGCAGTCGCAGGTGAACGGAATTACGATGAATTCCGCGCAGCCCGCGCTGCCGTACAAGAAAACCGAGGCCACGCCCAATCTTGGGGCACTCGATCAGAGTGACGACATCCGCGGCGGCATGGGCATCGAGGGACTGACCGAGCTCGCGAAATTCGTGAAGGAAGGCGGCACGCTGCTCGTGGAAGGCTCCACGAGCGTCATCTTCCCGGAATACGGCCTAACGAGCGGCATCACGATCGAAGAGCCGCCAACGCTCTTCGCGCGGGGTTCCATCTTCCGCGGCATGATTACCGACAAGAAGAGCCCGATCGCGTATGGATACGATGGTACTCAGCTCCCGGTGTACTTCAATCAGGCACCCGTGCTCAACGCGGGCGGCGGCGGAGTGCCGAGTGAGTTCGCCGCTTTCCTGGGTGGACAGCAGGGGCCGAGTCAAAACGTCACGCCGATGGCGCAACGTCTGCGCTTGTCGCCGTGGGAAACGGATTCGGCAGCTGGTCGCGCGGCAGGAGCAGGCGCCGCGGCCGGCGGTGCGGATACGTCACAGGCGGCGCAGTTCCGTCAGATGGCTCAGCAGTTCGGAATCAACGTCGACGAAGGGCGCCCGCGCGTCGTTATGCAATTCCCGGCCAATCCTAACGACATGCTGCTGTCTGGGACTTTGCAGAACGGTCAATTCTTATCTAATCGGGCCCAGGTACTAGATGCGAAAGTCGGGAACGGCCACGTGGTGATGTTCGGAATTCGGCCGTTCTGGAGATGGCAGACTCAGGGCACGTACTTCCTGGGGTTCAATACCATTCTGAACTGGAATGATCTGGATGCGGGGAAGGCGGCGGCGCGGCCGGCTACGACTTCGAACATGGAAGGGCAGCGGTAGCGAATCAACCAAAGCTGTCAGACGCCAGCTGGAAGTTTGAAGCTGTCAGCAAGCTGACAGCTTTGGTTTCTGAGTCCTGGCGTCTGTCAGCTTTAGTGAGGTCCTAACGAGTTGCCGCCTGATCCTTGGTCGACGTCGCTGATTTGAGCGAAGCGGCGACCAATCCAATTCCCGCGGCCATCATCCCCAGCATCATCAGCGTGTCGAACAAGGAAGTGCCGCGGAAGTAGATCTGCAGATTGCCGATGATCCCCGCGAGGATGATCACGGCGCCGGCGCCCGTAAGCAGCCAGCCGAAAAGGGAGCGCCCGTTGAAGAAGAGCATCCCGATGCCGATCAAAAGCGGCACCATCGACAGCCCGAAGGCGTTGTAACCCCAGAGGTGCCAGCCGCCGCTGGCTACAGTCACGCGCGTCAGCAATAAGTAACAGCCCGCGACTATTAACGCGGCACCGAGGAAGAACTTGCCCAATCCACCCGGTGTCCCGCCGGCTCCTGTCATCCGATCTCTCCCTGGAGTTTGGCGCGAAGTTGCGACACTCTAGACGTACCGTCAACGGCCGCGAATCCTATGCGCCGGGATTCGAGTATAACGACGATCCACAGGCAGCGAGGTTGCCGATGATTCGCCGGCTCGTTCTGCTTTCAACAGCCTTCGCCTCGCTCGTTGCGTGTGCGCCGTCGGCCGTACCTAACGCGAGCGACGCTATCGCGCTCGTAGGCGCCACGGTCATCAACATCGACGGCCGCCCGCCCACCGCGAACGCAACCGTGCTGATCAGCGGCCGCCGCATCGCCAATGTCGGCCCAGCGGGCGACATCCGAGTCCCCGAACGCGCGACGCGCATCGACCTGTCGGGCGCGTACATCATCCCCGGCCTGTGGGACATGCACACGCATCTCTCCAAGACGCGCGGATCGGCGCTGTCAGTGCTCGTCGCGCATGGCGTGACGTCGGTGCGCGATATGGGCGGCGAAATGGACGAGCTGCTGCGCTGGCGCGACGAGATCCGCGCGGGAGAACGCGTCGGGCCGCGCATGCTGATCGCCGGTCCGTACCTCGAATCGCCGGCCAACGTGCAGCGCCAGCGAGGCACGCCGGTCGCAGAGATGGCCGAGCCTGTCGAGCGGACTCGCATACCGATCGGCAGTCGCGCTGACGCCGAGCGCGTGATCGATTCGATCAAGCTCCGCGGTGTGAATCACGTGAAGATTCGCACGGTCGCGTCGCTCCCTGTTTATCGAGACATCGCCGCGGTGGCCAAGGAACGTGGCCTTCCACTCGTGGGACACGCGGACGCCTTTCCGTTCCGAGAGGTCGTGCTCAGCGGACAGCGGAGCATCGAGCACTTGTCGCTGCCGCGGATGCAAGACCTGGCGCCTAACGAGCTCTCGGCACTCTTCGCACAGTTTGCGCGACAGGGTTCCGGACTCGTCCCGACACTTGAGACGGCGTACGGATCGCTGCTGCTGGAAGACTCCGTGCAACGCCGGCTCTTCGACGCCGGTATCTCGACGGCGAACCCGCGCCGTCCACGCATCTCCAAATTCCTCGAGCTCGATTGGCGCGAGCAAATGAGTGAGCGCGACTCTGCAACGCGGACGTTCTTTCTGCGCGTCGTCCCACCGCTGATCACGCGCCTGCGCGAGATGCGCGCTGCCGGAATCCCCGTGATGACTGGAACCGACATCGGTGTTCTGCCGCTCTATCCCGGCGAATCGTTGCACGACGAGCTTGCGTTGCTCGTCAGGCACCTTGGAATGACGCCGCTCGAGGCCATCACGGCGGCGACT
>CBQVAZ010000314.1:0-4868 GCA_967720205.1 uncultured Gemmatimonadaceae bacterium
GCGTCGGCCGCTTCGAGCGAATCGGCGGCGGGGGCTCCGGCTTGAGCCTAACGGGATTCGCCTGCAACATCTTCATCGCTTCCTGCACGGCACGCTCGAGCTGCGGATCGTGCCCAGCGATTACCTCCTTCGGCATGTTCTCCACGTCGATCTCGGGCTTCGTCCCGTAATTCTCGACCGCCCAGTTCCCCTCACGATCGAAGAACCCTCCGCGCGGCGCGATCATGTTGCCGCCGTCGATGAGCTGCGGCGTGTCCCACGTTCCAACGAGTCCTCCCCACGTTCGCTTTCCAACGAGCGGACCGATCTTGCGTCGCTGGAACATGTACGGCATCAGGTCGCCGCCCGAACCGGCCATTTCGTTCACAATCATTACTTTGGGTCCCCAGATGCCGGCGGCGGGATTCGTGAACGGCTTCTTGTCACCCTCGCGGTTGTTGAAATAGCCGTCGAAGTCTCGCTGCAAGACTTCGATTATGTAGTCGGCCGCGGAGCCACCGCCGTTGTAACGCTCGTCAAGGACGGCGCCTTCCTTGTTCTGCTGCGCGAAGTAGTAGCGATTGAAGTACGTGTACCCGCCCTGCCCCGTGTTAGGCAGATAGACATACGCGAGCTTGCCGTTTGACATCGAGTCGACCTTGCGCCGATTCGATTCGATCCAATCTCTGTTGCGAAGAGCACCCTCATTAGCAACTGGCATCACGGACGCTCGCCGTGCCCCGTCCATAACCGGGCGCGTGTTCACGTGCAGCACGACCTGTCGATTGGCCGTGCCGTCGAGCCGTTGATAGATGTTGTCCGTCGATCGCACCTCGACGCCATCGATCGCAATGATGTAGTCACCGTTGCGGACGTCGATGCCTGGACCGCTAAGCGGCGCACGCAGCTCGGGGTTCCAGTTCTCGCCAGTCAAGATCTTACTGATGCGATAGCGACCCTGGTCGATGGTGAGGTCGGCGCCTAACAAACCGGGGTTCGCCTGCGGCACGTCGGGAACGTCGCCGCCGCCTACGAACGAGTGACCAACCGCGATCTCTCCGCCTAACATGTCGAGGAGGTACGTGAAGTCGGCACGGTGCGCGACGTACGGCAGCATCGGATCGTACATCGCTTTCGTTTTCACATAGTCCGCGCCATGCAGGTTGCTCACATACAAATACTCACGCTGGTTGCGCCATCCTTCCGCGAACATCTGCTTGTACTCGGCGCGTGGATCCACGAGCATTCGCAGGTTGGTCGTTAGGCGCCCGGCGGTCGCGGCCGGCGGCTGTTTGTCGGTGTCTACGACAGCCAGCTGCGGCTGCTGTCCCGCGATCGCATACAGGAGCTTCTTGCCATCCTGGCTGATGACGTAGCCATTTACCCGCGGGACAAACATCGCCGCCTGCCGATCCTTGAGCTGGTAGCGGTGCAGCACGCCGCCTGCCGGACCGAAGCCCTGCTGTTGCTGCGGCTGTGGCCCGCTGGCCGGAACCGCTTCGACGAAGAACAGCGTCCCCGTCGGACCGGCGCGCAGCATCGCGTAATCGCGCGGCGTGACGCCGAGCGACAGGATGCGCTGCGAGACGCCGTCGAAGTCGATCGTGACGGGCGGCGTGCGCGTGCGCGCCGCGTTAGGCGCTTGCCGAGCCGAATCACCGGCTGCAGCTGGCCTGGCCGCGCTGTCTCTGACCTCTGACCTCTGACCTCTGACCTCCGCCGCCTCTTCATCACTCTCCGGGAGCAACGGCGACGGCTCGTCCTTCTTGAGCACCGCGAGATACACAGCGCGCGTCACCGGACGATCGTACGAGGTCATGTCCAACCAACCCGTGTTCAAGGCAAAGTTCGTCGACGCGAGGAAGTACAGATACTTCCCGTTAGGATCCCACGCAGGCCACGTCGCGTCTGACAGTCCGTCCGTGAACTGTGTCGCCTTTCCAGCTTGCACGTCGTACACAAAGACCGCGCGCAGCAGCGAGTTCAGACGACGCGAGTACGCGATCCAGCGCGAATCCGGACTCCACACCGCGTTGATCGAACGATCCGGAACCATGTACAGATCGGTGTCGACTTTCTTGGGCGTGCCTGACGCGACATCGAGCACCCAGAGGTTCAGGTGCGCGTCGGTGTAGAGCAACTTCGATCCGTCCGGCGACCAGACCGGTGTGTAGTAGAAACTCGGGTTAGGCAGCGCAATCTCGCGTGTCGCCCCGACGCCGTCCTGCGGCTCCAGCACGAGCTTGTATTCACCGCTTGCGTCCGAGAAATAGGAGACCCACTTGCCGTCGGCCGACCAAGCCGGCGCGCGCTCCGCCGCACCGGCCGTCCTCGTTAGGTTGCGCCACTCGCCTTTCTCGGCAGGAATCGTGAAGATGTCGCCTCGCGCCTCGACAACAGCGCGCTTTCCAGTGGGAGACAGCGCGATGTTCGTGATGCGGTTCGCGACGTCCTTCCACTGCGGCACGAGCCACGGGAAATCGCCCTTCACCGCGATGTTGATCTGGCGAGGCCGCTTGGTCGCGGGGTCGAGCAGATGGATATAGCCGGCCTGCTCGAAAACGATCGCGCCGCCGCCAGCATCCATGGACTTGATGTCGTAATCGGTGAACTGCGTCACCTGCTCCAGCTTCTTGGACTTCGTGTCGTACGACCACACGTTCATCGCGAAATCACGATCCGATAGGAAATACACGACGTCGCCGACCCACACTGGATCTGTATCGCGCGAATCTTCCCAAGGCGGCGACTCCACTTCGTGCGACGCAACATCGAAGATCCAGATCGGACGATTCTGGCCGCCGCGATAGTTGCGCCACTCCTCGTCCACGTGCGCGTTCATTTTGTAGGCGATGCGTTTGCCGTCCGGAGAATACTTCCCTTGGACCGCGCGCGGCATCAGCAGCGCCGTCGCAAAGTCCCCATCGACGGAGACGGTCCAAAACTTGGGAGCGTTGTTAGGCGACGCTCGACCCGAGGCAAAGACGATGCGGCGCCCATCCGGCGACCATCCCTGCACGACGTCGGCGCCGGGGTGCCACGTTAGGCGCTTCGGCTCACCGCCGTCAGAGGGCACCACGTACACGTCGGTATTGCCGCCATACTGGCCGCTGAAGGCCACGAGCTTGCCGTCCGGCGAGAACTTGGGATTCGCCGTGGCGCCCTGGAAACTCGTCAGGCGTCTGGCGTCACCGCCATCGCGTCCCACAATCCATATGTTGTTCGCGTACGCGAAGGCGATTTGCGTCGAGCTGACTGTCGGCTGTCTCAGGAGACGCGTCTGCGCGTCGAGCGGCAGGGACGCGAGCAGCAAAGCAGCCACGAGGGTTGGATGACGCAGCATGAGGCAACTCGGAAATGGGAGATTGGCGCCGCGGCGCCGAGCGCCAAAATGATGCGCGGTGGCCCGGGGCGGCGCGAGCCCGATTCGGCCCAGGAACTACCGGAGCTTCTGGTGCCGCCTGAGCCGTTGAATCCCGTCGTCGTCCGTCGCGACGGTGTAGACCATTGCCGCTCCAAAACCGACGACGCGCTCATTCCGAGCCATGACTACGCGTCTGACGATCTGCCCCCGCCGATCTACGACGTCATAGGTCGTCGGTGAGGCCCTTTCGGTCCCCGCTCGACGAATCCAGAGCATCGCGTCCGGTGCCGCCATGACCGAGTTGGTTAGAAACGGCGGAATGAAGTTGGGCCAGTCGGATTTGACGTCCTCGGACTTCTGAGCTGGTCGACCAGCATCCCGAGCGATCTCATCCAGCACCCAACGCTTCACTCCCTCGTCGACGCTCACACGCTTGTGCGGCAGCGCAACTCCGCGCACAGAACGCCCGTCGTCGCTCACCCAATCGATGCGATATGGATCCACACGCGCGATGGCGCTCCAGCCGTCGGGGAACAGCAGCACTTGATCGCCTACGGCGAGCGGATTGACGATGATCGACACCGATTGCGCACGCTCACGACCGGTGACCGTGATGCGCGACGGCCGAGCGCGCGCCTTGCCGAGTGTGTCACTACTCCCATCGGACCGTGAGACTCGCCGAATCCATAGGGAGTCCTCGGCCGCCATCGACGTCGTTCCGCTCCCCTCGAGACTGCGCACAGGACTGACAGTCAACACATGACCGCTCCAGTCCGCACCGAGAGGATTTCGCGCCCCGCTGCGGAGCGGCGGACTGTCTGGCGGCACCGTCGCGACGATCTCTGCGCCATGAAGCAGAAGCCAGCGACCACCGCGAACATCCGGCAGCAGCGTGGAGTCGTTCGCCAGCGCGATGAGCTGTGAGATTGCGGTGTACTCGTTAGGCCCCTGCCCGGCTCGTCCGATTTGCATCAGCGTTTGACGGCCGAAGTCTGCAACGAAGAGCTTGGTTTCTCCGGCGTCGCTGACCAGCACCCGTCCGTCGGCCAGCTCGCGCACTGAAGTGACGCGTGTGAACTCCGCTTCGAGCCGAGCGTTGGCTGGGGCGAGCCTGATCTCCACGACTGCCTGACCCAGGAGTGGAGTCGCTGTCGTTAGCGAGAGTGCGAGCCAAATGTTCTTCATGCGCGGCACAGTGTACGAAGTCTGTGATTTGTTCCACAAGAAGAAACCACGGATTGCCGCGGGTCGACGCGGATTCAGACTCCGTCGACGAAACCGATCCGCGTGCACCCGCGCAAATCCGTGGCTAATTCTTTTGTAGTTACCTATGTGCGTCCTGGCAGCCTTTTGGTTACATGCGAAACCAGTAGGAGTCGCGACGCGTCAATTCGCTACCGTGAATCTGCGCCTCGTTTTCTTCGCCGGACTCCTCGTCCTTGCGTGTAAGAATAAGGAGTCGACAGCTGTGGACCCTAACGCGCCCACGCGCGGCTTCCGCATGGGCTTTTCCGCCTTTGCGCCG
>CBQVAZ010000315.1:0-4864 GCA_967720205.1 uncultured Gemmatimonadaceae bacterium
CTGACGCGAAGTCGACGAGGTCCGCCGTGCGTCGCTTGAGTTGCCTCTGAATCTCTCGCGTTAGGGACCGCTCGATCGATGTGCGCAAATTGCCTTACCAGGGATCGAAGCAATCGTAGTTGCGCTGCCGCGCGATCTTGCCGTCTCTGTACTCCAGAAAGACGGCGAAACGCGCGCGCATTTCACCCCCGGCCGGCAGTCCCGCTACGACAATCGCCATCGTTCCGGTCCAGAGTACCTCGAGCACTACGGTCTCCCCGCTCTCGATCGCATTGAGCACTTCGTACCGCTGACTCGAGAGGATCGCCTGACCGCGCTCAGCGCCTTCGAGGATCTGCGCCAGGTTCCTGGTCGCGCCACTCGGCATGAGGCGGTTGGGAAATTCCTGCTGCACGACATTCTCTGTAAAGAACGCCGCGAGCACATCCCCCGTCGCCCCGCGCTCGATCGCCGTTAGGTACGCTCGGGCCGCCGCGACGTTTTTGGTTTCACTCATTACAGAGGACGACGCGTCACGTCGCGAGCGCGGTGAGATTGATCGCTCGCCCGTGCCGGACAACGATTGTGTTTTCGTAGTGCGCCGCCAGTGCGCCGTTGTGCGTGCGCAGCGTCCAGCCATCGGGATCTTCGACAACGCGCGCGCGTTGACTGGCGATCATGGGCTCCACGGCGAGCACGAGACCCTCGTGCACGGTTGCCCGTTCTCCGGGATCGTCAAAGTTCGGCATTGTCGGCGGCTCGTGGATCGTGCGCCCAACGCCATGCCCCGCCAATTCGCGCAGTACCGCAAATCCAGCGCGCTCCACCGTGCGCTCAATGACGTGTCCGATCGAGCGCAGCGGACGGCCCGGAGCGAACGCGCCTAACGCGGCATCGAAGGCCTGGCGCGCGCACTTGGCGAGCCGCAGGGCGAGGCTCGAAGCGCCCGGGAGCGCGATCGTCCGCGCGGCGTCGGCGATGAAGCCACCTAGTTCCGCCGTCACATCGATCTTTACGAGATCGCCCGCGGCGAGACGCCGCTGGCCCGGAATTCCGTGCACAATCTCATCATTGACGCTGATGAGATTGAAACCCGGGAATCCGTAGGTGAACTGTGGAGCCGACCTCGCACCGCGAGCGCGAAGAAAGCGCTCGCCGAGCGCGTCGAGTTCAGCTGTCGTCATGCCAGGCTTCACCTGTGCGGCGAGGTAGGCATGCGCATCAGCAACGAGCTGGCCGACTCGCTGCATTCCCTCGAGGTCACCGCGGCTCGAAATCGTCATCGCTTTACGGCGCCTTGTAACGCCACAACAGGCGCCAGGCCCATGCGCTCATGGCCGCTGCTGCGAGCGTGATGACTATGAAATCCGGCTCTGTCGCGAGATCGCGCGACTCCGCGAAAATGCGCCAGACATGGGCCACAACAAGGAGAGCGAAGACGAGACCGGTCGTGATAAGATAGGCCTTCATGGAAGCTCCAGGAGCAGTCGCCAACAACATACAATTTTACAAACGTCGGCGTGAGCAGGGAGTAAACCCTGCTGCGCCGCGCATTGACAAAGGCAGTAGAAGCTCTACATCCTTGGATGTAGACACTCTACATGCTATGACCAAATCGCGCGGACTCTCTCGCCTCGAGCTGCTGCAAGGCACGCTCGACATGATCATCCTGCAGACACTGCGCTGGGGGCCGCGACACGGCTACGGCATCGCGCAGATGATTCGCGCCTCCTCGAGTGAAGCGCTGCAGGTCGACACCGGCTCGCTCTACCCTGCCCTGCACCGCCTGGAGAAACAGCGCTGGATCGCCGCGGACTGGGATGTCTCGGAGAATAAGCAGCGAGTACGTGTGTATCGCCTAACGCCAGCAGGCAGAAAACAGCTATCGGCGGAACGCTCACGCTGGGAGCAGCTGAGCCGAGCGATTGGCGCGATCATGGAGCCGCTCAGGGAGGGCGAGTCATGACACGCGACGAAGACCTGGACGACGAGATCGAGTCGCACCTGCGGATGGCGATCGCGGAGCGAGTGGCGCGCGGCGAATCGCGGGAGCAGGCGGAGCGTGCTGCGCGTCGCGAGTTCGGCAACCTAACGCACGTCAAGGAAGTCACGCGCGAAGTGCGTGGCGTCTGGTTCGAGCGCTTGATCCAGGACGTTCGCTATGGCCTGCGCGCGTTGCGCCGCACACCGGCCTTTACCACCATCGCGGTGCTGACGCTCGCGCTGGCGATCGGTGCCAACAGCGCCGTCTTCACCGTCGTGAACAACGTCCTGCTGCAACCGCTGCCGTTTCGTGATCCCGGCTGGCTCTTTCTTGTTTCGCACATCCCGACCAACCTCCCCTTCGAGCTGCCGCCTGGGCTCGCGGATCGGCTCTACCTCACCTATCGCGAAAACGCGCACTCGTTCGAGAGTGTCGGGGGCTACAACCGGATCCAGGTCACGCTGAGCGGCGCCGGAGACGCGGCAATTGCATTAGGCTCGCGAGTGAGCGCCAACTTCTTCAGCATGTTAGGCGTGACACCGGCAATTGGACGATCATTTGCGCCCGACGAAGAACAACCTGGCCGCGATCATGTAGTGATCCTCAGCGATCGCATTTGGCGGCAGCGCTTCAACAGTGACAAAGGAATCATTGGGCGCACGATCGCGATCGACGGTCTACCGGGTGAAGGCCTCAGTGAACGCACCGTCGTGGGCGTCATGCCTCGTGGATTCACTTTCCCCGCGTCCTCTGATCTGTGGGTACCGATGTCGATTCGGCTCGACGCCGGGAATTCGTTCATCGTTCCCACGCTCGGGCGGTTGCGAGCCGATGCTACACCACAGCAGGCCATGGCGGAGCTCGAGTCGATCGTTGCGGGGATGCCGCGTGATCCGCGCGACGCGGGCTTTAAGAATGTGGCCGCGATCCTTCCGCTCAAGGACAATCTCACGAGACATATCCGCAGGCCTTTGTACATTTTCGGAGGCGCGGTGGCCTTCGTCCTTCTGATCGCGTGCGCCAACGTCGCGAATCTTCTGCTCATTCGCGCCGCGACTCGGCGCCAGGAGATGGCTGTTCGTGTTGCGTTAGGCGCCAGTCGCGCGCGCGTCGCCAGGCAGCTACTCACGGAAAGCGTGCTCATCGCGCTCATCGGTGGTACCGCCGGCGTCCTAGTGGCGTTCAACGGAGTGCGCGCACTCTTGGCCATGGCTCCCGAGGGCCGCATTCCGCGGCTCGATGAAGTGCAGGTCGATGGTTGGGTGCTCGCCTTCACGCTCCTCGTATCGGTGATCACCGGGATTCTTTTCGGCGTCGTCCCCGCACTCTCCGGGGCGAGGCGTCAGCCACAGGAGGCGTTAGGCCAAGGCACGCGAACGGTGGTTGGGGCGCACACTCGCCTGCGTGCGACGCTCGTTGTGGGTGAGATCGCGCTCGCACTCATCCTGCTTACTGGTGCGGGGCTGATGATCAAGAGCTTCATCCTCATGCGCACACTCGATACCGGCTACGATGCCGCGAACGTCGTGACAATGGCCGTGGATCTCCCTTACTCGGCCTACCCTGACTCGACACGCGTGCAGGCGTTTCACAGCCGCCTACTCGATCGCCTGGCCCAGATACCAGCCGCGAGGTCGATCGGCGCCGTGTCGTACAGGCCGATGGGCGGAATGGGCATCATGGGTGATTTCAAAGTGGAAGGGCCGACGCCCATGCCTAACGGCTACAGCGTGGACAAGCCAACGGTGAGCCCAGGTTACTTCGCGGCGATGGGCATCCGTGTGCTCAATGGACGCGACTTCACGGCTGCGGACAACGCCGGCGCGCCACGTGTCGTGATCGTGAGCGAGTCGGTGGCGCGACGCGTGTGGCCTAACGAGGATGCCGTGGGTAAGCGCGTCTCCATGTCGGATAAGCCTGGGCCTGGGGATTGGCTCACCGTTGTAGGCGTTGTGAACGATATCGTCCAGGACGAAGAGCTGAGCCGGCACTCGACACTCTACCTGCCGTATCTGCAGACGAGCTCGCGCTTCTTCAACGCTCACATGACGTTTGTCGTGCGCTCCAATCTCGCCGGCGCCAATGTGATTTCGGCGATGCGCGACGCGCTGCGCGAGATCGACCCCGGCGTGCCCGCGCAGGCTCTGCAGACGATGGACGAAGCGATGCTTGCTACGATCGCCGAGCCGGTGTTTCAGATGCGATTGTTGACGGCGTTCTCTCTCCTCGCACTGATCCTCGCCGGCATCGGCACGTACGGAGTCCTCGCCTATGACGTCACGCAGCGTACGCGCGAGATCGGCCTGCGCATGGCCCTTGGGGCGACGGCTGGAAATGTCATGCGCATGGTCATGCGGCGCACGGCGTTTCTCGCACTGTTAGGCGCCGCCATTGGCGTGCTCGGATCGCTCGCGGTCACGAGCGTGCTCAGCAAATCGTTGTTCGAGGTGAGGCCGACGGATCCTGTGACATTCGCCGTCGTGACAGCGACTATCGTACTCGTCGCACTTCTGGCGGGTTTCGTACCGGCACAGCGTGCGACGAGGATCCAGGCGCTGACCGCGCTGCCTCGGGAGTGACGCCGCCGACCTATTTCTCGACGAAGCGGTAGCTCCCGTGCGAGTCGTAGTCCATGCCGTGCTTCTTTTTGAGCTCCTGGATGTAGCGGATTTGCGCCTTGGTGTGAGGACTAGCGACGCCGCCGCCTAACGGCTCGAAGGTGTGGAGCAGCGTCTCCTCCAGACAACTCGTCAGGCTCATTCCCTTGTACTCTGCAAGATCCTGGAGAACAGCCGCGATGCGTTTCTCCAGTCGCAGCGGCACATCGACGCGCTGGATCTCGATCGGCTCACCGGCTTTGTAAAGGCGGTGTCCAAAGAAGAGGTGATAGCCGTTCAGATC
>CBQVAZ010000316.1:0-4847 GCA_967720205.1 uncultured Gemmatimonadaceae bacterium
TCCGCATCCTTGAGCTTTTCGCTGCTCTTTAGATGGCGCCATACGCGAATAAAAGGCGCTGCATCGAATCCCGCTTGAGCGGCGACTGCGCGGGAGAGCTCTTCTGAATTGGCTGACGGAGTCTCGCCTCGGAGGCGTGCGTAGGCCCGAAACAACGTCAACATAGTGCTCAAGCTGCTTTCAAGCAGCGCGATCTGCTCGGCGCGGTTGTCGCCCGCGAGCAGAATGAGGTGACGCAACCTGAGGAGCTTTCCCATCGCTTCGCTTTCCAACTGCAGGCGAAGTTGCTGTCGGTCGACGCGGATTCCATCGAGCGGAAGTTTGCCGTGCAGCACGCGATGGTGCTGCAGAATGTCCGCGTATTCCATCGGATAGATATCGACGCAGCGCTGCCACTCATTCAGCGTGAGCGTGAGTGGCGGCGGGTTTCCGTCCGCGCGCCAATCGCGCGCGATGGGTGCTTCGCGCGCCAGCCTGTCCATCGACAAAGCGGCGACGAGCACGAGCACGTTGTAGTCCGATTGCTCGGGGATGTGCTCTGCGCTCCCGCGCGCCGCCGAACCGTAGAGCGCGACGCCGTGGAGCTCATCTCCGTGCGCCTCGCGGAGACGCCTAACGAGATCGTCGAGGGTCATGTCTGACGTTACCAGCTTCCACCGGCTCCACCTCCGCTGAATCCGCCTCCACCACCGAAACCACCAAACCCACCGCCCCCACCCCCGCCACCTCCACCGAAACCGCCAAAGCCTCCGCCGCCACCCCACCAATCAGTCCGTCGACCGCGTCGGTACATTGGCGGTACCATCACGGGGCCGCCACCCTTCTTCCGCGCGAGCGCGATCAGAATCACCAGAATCACTACGATCATAACGAGCGCGAGAATCGGCTCCACGCCGCCCGAACGCTCCCGCGACGCTCGCCTGATGGCCGGCGGAGCGAACGTCGAATCGAGCGTAAAGTTGAACTCACCAGCGAAGCGTTGCGCGACGCGCAGCGCGATCAATTCGATCGCCGCGCTGTAATCGGCGGCCCGCAGCGCAGGAATCGCTTCGTCGCGGATCTCTCCAGCGCGCGCGTCGTTGATGAAGCCCTCGGCGCCGCGGCCCGTCTCGATTCGGATGTGGCCGCGGCCGTCGCTGCTCGTTTCCTTCGGAACGAGGAGAATCACGACAGCCGCATTTCGCGCACGGTCTCCAGCTTCGCCCGCGCCGCCGAGCTTCCAGCCACGTCCAATGGCGAGCGCGACCTCTTCAGGAGTGCGCCCGCCGAGATCCCTGAGCGTGACGACGGCCATCTCGCCACCTGACTTCTGCTTTACATCGAGGGCGATGCTATTGATACGAGCGATCGTCTCCGGCTTGAGGACGCCGGCTTCGTCGACAACGACGTCCGCCGCGTTAGGCGCGTAGCCGCGCGGCGCTGGCGGAATGACGACCTGTGCTTGCAACAGCAGGGCGGCGCCCAACAGCGCGTGCCCGAGAAGAGCGTGCATTTATGTGAATGTTACCTACGCACAATCGCCTCGATGAGTTCTGGCGCGCTGACAACGGGATGCAAAAAGGGCACGAGCTCGCTGGCTCGTGCCCTTTGAGACCTACAGTCTTAGAGAAACGCTTACGGAGGTGTCGGTGAGTTCGGCGGATTGCTGCCGCCCCACGTGTACAGCGCCTGGCCTAGCACGCCGAGTTCGCGTGCTGGCACCGGCATCTCGCGCGGTGTCCCGGTGATGAGACCGTCGATGCGGCGCCTGTTGTAGAACGGCAGCGCACCGAGGCCAATCAGTTCGACTTCCTGCTCGTAGTACAGCTTCGTCAGGAGCCCAGCGGCGCCGTCTGCGGCATCGGCAGCTGACAACCCGCCGCGCGTAACCCGCGTCTTGTTGATCAGCGTGGCTGCCTGCGCCAGCGACCCGTTCGAGCGGATCAGCGCTTCTGCCCACAACAAGTCATTGTAGTGCGAAGTAATGATCGGAGCGGGACCATAGCCACCGTAAATGCCCGTTGGATCCTGGTTACCGCTTAGGTCATAGCGCATGTGACCGATATTCGACTGGTGATACGAACCGCGATCGGGCCGGAATGGCGCAATGCCAGACCAGACAAAGTCGGTTCCACCATTCGCGGTCAGCGGAATCGTGCCCCAACCGTCTACGATGCTCTCGTCTCCGAACGAACCGTCACCCAAGCGCAGGTCAGGCGAGTTCGGTGGCGGATTCCCACTGAGCGGCCACGGATGCTTTTGTGTGACCGGATCCAGCAAGTTTGCGACGCGGGTGTGCACGCGACCGCCGTCGAAGCCATCGAACCAAATCAGGAGTTCGTGGCACCAATCGGTGCAGCCGTCACCCGTGAACACCAGGTGAAACGGCGTGCCGGAAGACATGCCTTGCGACGCGTACGTGAGCACGTTTGCCCAATTGACCTGGGCATTTTCAGCGTCGTTACGCGGCCAGAGCGCGAGTGTCGTCGCCGCCATCGTATAAGCGAAGCGAGCGATCTGATCGCTCGTGTACGTGTTCCCGTTCGTCCAGCCCGCGGGCGTCGTAAACGACGAGCCCTTCGCCAGCGTCGCGGCCGCGAGAAGCTTCGTCATTGCGGCGTCGCGGATCTGCTTGCGATCCGAATACTCGAGCGCCGTTAGGTCCGTCGTCTCATCGACGATGTACCCCTTGTCGTAATTCAGCGCGATGCCGGACAGCGTCAAGCCCTGCATCAGCGTCGCGATTGTCTGCGCGCGCTTGGTATCCGACGGGTTGTTGATGACAACGCCGCCCGCGATCGCCTTGAGGACGTCGTTGGCGGACGACAACGCGCTGTAGTACCGCGTCCAGAGGAACTCGATGCTCGTACGACCAGCTGCTGCTGGATCGTTCTGCCAGGACCGCGAGTTACGCGTTCCGTCGGCATCGAGGCCCGAGTAGAAATTCATGTTGTAATTGTTCCACGACGACGAGAACGACTGGGCCTGCGTCGTCATAGGACCGGACGATTCCATTCCGTCCCAGGCACTGAACCACGTGCGCAGGGTTCCGCCAGCGAGTGCTTCGAGGGCGGCAGGATCGGACAGTGCGCGCTTTGCGTCTGGCTCGTTAGGGTTCTGGACATCGAGCGACTTGCATGCCCCGAGCGCCAACAGCGCAACCAGCGCAGCGGCTGCCCGAGTCAGATTCACGTTATGCATGATTTGCATTCTCCTGAGTCTGTGATCGGGCTAGTAGCCGACTTCTAGCATGAAGGTGACAGTGCGGAATGTGGGATACGTGAAGTAGTCCACGCGATACGCGAACGGGTTGCCGCCGCCAGGACCCGAGACGTCTGGGTCGTAGCCGCTGTAATCGGTCTTCGTCCACAGGTTGCGGCCCACTATCCCTAAGCGAGCGCTGCTCAACCGGCCCGCGCCGAACTTGCCCATCCAGCGACGTGGCACGTTGAGGTTCACGGCGAGCTCGCGCAGACGCATGTACGACCCGTCTTCGACGAAGTACTCGTTCGCGTCGAAGTTGTTGTAGAACGTCGAGTAGTACGTCGTCGGCTTGCGCTCTTCCGCCGGCTTGCTGCGCTGATCGATGGCCGGATCGCGGAACTCGTTGAACGGCCACTGCCGCGTGTAGTTATAGATGTTGCCGCCTTCCACCCAGTTGAGCTGGGCCGCGAAGGTGAGCGCCTTCCAATTCAGCGTGGAGCTGAGTCCAAGCGTGAAATCCGGCGTAACGTCGCCGATCGTGCCGAGGGACTGGCCGGACTCGTCGTAGAACTTGAGCGGAACTTCGGCCACCGTCCGATATTGCGTCTTGCGAACGAAATAGCCTTCCTCGTTCTTGACGTAGTCGGCTGTCGTACCCGCTAAGCGTCCCGACTTGATCGTCGTCGCGAGCTGCCCCTCGTTGCGGATCCACTTGGAACCGTAGATCACGCCGAACTTCTGGCCCTTGGCGATCCGGAAGATGCGTGTGTTGCCATCGTTGTCGTCCGGACCCACGAGGAACGGACCCACGTTGAGGTCGGTGATCTCCTGTCGCGTGCGATCACCAACCAGGTTCACGCGCCAGAACATATCGCGCTTGGACAGGAGCACGGCGCCTAACGAAAACTCGTGCGTCGTCCCCGACAGCTCACCGGCGTTCTTCCACTGCGTCCGATAGCCAGTAGCCGCTGAAACTGGGACGTTGAGGATCTGATCGCTGGTAACCTTGTCGGAGTAGCTGTACTCGAACGTGTAGTTCCCAAGGAAGTTCACGTTCATGCCGTATTCCATTTCCTTCGAGTACGCTGGTTTTAGCAGTGGGTTGCCGAGCGCGATCTTCGTCGGCGCGCCGCCTACGATGTCGAAGATTTCGTACTGGGCTCTAAACACTGGCCGTAGCCCTGCGGTGCCTAATGAGGCGCGCAGCTTGAGCTCATCGATGCCCCGGATCCTGATGTCTTCAGAAACGCGCCAAACACCCGAAACCCGGTAGTACGTGGCTGAGCGTTCGTCGGCGCCGAATAGCGACGATTCATCGCGACGGATCAACCCGTCGACGATGTATTTGTCTTTGATGTCGAATGTCGTGACGGCAAAGACGTTCTTGTTTCTGACCGTCTCCGAGCGCGAGCCCGGAACAATCGGGAAGTTCGGATCGCGTGACGCGGCGCCGAACTCCGGCACGCGCGACACCGTGAGGGCCGACGCATTCACGTCCAACCGGTTGAACTGCTGGTCTTCCGACACGAACGCAATCTTCGTCGTGTTCGCTATCCAGCTCAGGAGCTGTCGCTGCGCTGTGAGCGTTCCACCGAAATTGATCGAGCGGTCATCGACGGACCGCTGGAAGAGTCCGCCCTTATCGGAAGTGCCGCTCGAGTTCA
>CBQVAZ010000317.1:0-4823 GCA_967720205.1 uncultured Gemmatimonadaceae bacterium
GCTGAACAAGATCGGCGGACCGATAGTCGTGCTTCCCAATCGGAATCCACCGCCGCCTGGCCCACTGGGCCCAAGACCCGGCCCGGTGCCGAATTAGCCAGCGACGCCCCTATAAGCAACGCCACCGGTCTTGCTGCACCGGTGGCGTCGCCTAACGAGAGCTGCGTTCAATTCTGGCGTCTACTAACTTCCCCCCGTCTTGGCCTTCGCCTCGGCGACCAGCTCAGGACTCGCGTAGATCGCGACCTCGACACGTCGATTCTTGGCCATCGCCGCGTCCGTGTTGGCCGTATTCACGGGCTCGGTCTCACCCAGTCCCGTTGTTTGCAAACGCGCACGCGCGACGCCTTCCGAGACCAGATAGTTCGCAGCAGCCGCGGCGCGACGACGGGAGAGATCTTCGTTATACGTCGCGGTACCAACGGTGTCGGTGTGGCCAACGATCAAGAGGTTCGACTTGGGATACTGCTGGAGACTGTTGGCGAGGTTCGACAGGTTGGAACGCGCAGTTGCTTTTACGACATCTGAATCGAAGTCGTAGAGCAGGCCGGACTCGAAGGTGACTTGAATGCCTTCGCCAACGCGCTCGACGACGGCGCCTGGGATCTTCACCTTCAGTTCCTTCGCCTGCTGATCCATCTGGTGGCCGATGATCGCACCGGCCGCGCCACCGACGACGGCGCCGATGATGGCACCCTTCGCCGTCGAGCCGTTGTACTTGCCGATGGCGCCGCCAATCACAGCGCCAGCACCGGCGCCAATGATCGCACCCTCCTGCTTCTTGTTCAGCGAGGCACAGCCGGACGCGCTAGCCAGAACGAGCGCGGTCAGCGACAGCACGCTGGCAGATCGGACGGTTGTACGCATTTCAATGCTCCTTGATAGACATTGTTAGAGCAACTATTCGTTAGGCGCGCCGGCCGGTTGCACTCCTACGTTGCCGCGTGCCCGATTAGGGGATACACGCAAGCCACATGCTCGGTCCGCCATAAAGTAGAGCCTGCTGGCAACATGATGCAGGCCTTTAGCTTTCCGCATAGCGCAATTGGAACTCGTTCGGCCTCGGACACTGTGACCCAAGACACAAGAGACAACAAAGACTTTATCCGCGATATGGTCGCGCGCGACGTGGCATCCGGAAAATTCGGACGCCCCGTCATGACGCGTTTTCCGCCCGAGCCGAACGGTTTTGCGCATATCGGGCACGCCAAATCCATCTGCCTCAACTTCGGCGTCGCCGAAGAGTTCGGTGGCGCGTGTAACCTGCGCTTCGACGACACGAACCCGTTCACGGAAGACATCAGGTACGTCAACGCGTTCAAGGAAGACGTGCGCTGGTTAGGCTTCGACTGGGACGGACGCGAGTACTACGCCAGCGACTATTTCGAGAAGCTGTACGATTTCGCGGTGCTGCTGATTGAGAAAGGCAAAGCCTACGTCGATTCTCAGAGCGACGAAGAGATTCGTGCCGGGCGCGGAACGATCTCGGAACCGGGGAAGGAGTCTCCAAATCGCAACCGCAGTGTTGCGGAGAACCTTGAGCTGCTGGAGCGCATGCGAGGAGGTGAGTTCGCCGATGGCGCGCACGTGCTGCGCGCCAAGATCGACATGGCGCATCCGAACTTCATCATGCGCGATCCGATTCTCATCCGAATCCGCAACGCACCGCATTACCGCCGCGGGAACGCCTGGTGCATTTACCCACTCTACGACTACGCACACGGACTCTCGGATGCGATCGAGGGCGTGACGCACTCGTTATGCACGCTCGAGTTCAAGGACAATCGCGACATCTATGATTGGTTGGTGCGCGAGGTCGGTTTCGACAGACCGCCGGAGCAAACCGAATTCGCGCGTCTGAACCTCGACTATACGGTGCTCAGCAAGCGCAAACTGCTGCGTCTGGTGAACGAGGGACACGTGACCGGTTGGGACGATCCGCGCATGCCGACGATCGCGGGTCTCAGGCGCCGCGGCGTGACGCCTGAGGCGATCCGCGCTTTCTGTGACGGGATCGGCGTGGCGCGCAGCGACGCGCGCGTGGAGCTGGCGAAGCTGGAGCATGCGATCCGCGACGACCTGAACGTGCGAGTTCCGCGCGTGCTCTGCGTCGTTAGGCCGCTCAAGCTCGTGCTGACAAACTACCCCGAAGGGCAGGTCGAGGAGCTGGATTCGCCGTACTATCCACACGACGTGCCAAAGGAGGGTTCTCGAGCGCTGCCCTTCTCTCGCGAGCTCTACATCGACCGCGAAGACTTCATGGAGAATCCGCCGAAGAAGTTTTTCCGGCTGGCGCCGGGACGCGAAGTGCGCCTGCGCTACGGGTATCTGATTACGTGCACGGACGTGATCAAAGACTCGGCAGGCAACATCGTGGAATTGCATGCCACTTACGATCCCGCGACGCGCGGCGGCAACACGTCCGATGGCCGCAAGGTACAAGGCACGATTCACTGGGTCTCGGCGGCACGCGCGCTGGATTGCGAGGTGCGTCTGTACGACCGGCTCTTCAGCGTCCCTGATCCTGACGCGGTTCCGGAAGGACAGGAATTCACGTCGGTTCTGAACCCGGATTCGCTCGTCACCGTTAGGCAGGCGAAGATCGAGCCGAGTGTCGCGAACGATCCGCCTGGAACGCGTTATCAGTTCGAGCGCACGGGGTATTTCATGAGCGATCCGATCGACTCGAAGCCGGGCGCGCTTGTCTACAACCGGACGGTCACGCTTCGCGATAGCTGGGCGAAGCTCGCGGGCGGTTCCTAGATCGCTAACTGCTTTCACCGCGGACGAACGCGGACTAACATGGACAAAGCAGGACACATCTTGTTAAGTGCGTTTGTTGTTCGCGTTTGTTCGCGTTAGTTCCGCGGTGGAAGCCGTTGTCAGCTCTCAAATGGAATGAGGCCTGTGCCTAACTGGCGCGGGCCGTTTACGTTTGCCGTTGGCTGGCCTTCCTCTTGCAACGGTCCGTCGGCCCGGCACGATGCCCTCAACTCTCAGCGCCCGAGCGACTTACGCATAGTTCAGCAGCGCTTTCCCCCAGCGTTGCGAATACAGCCGCTGCGCCCGATACTGCCGACGCTCGCGCGACGGCGGACGCCGCCGTCGGGCCGCTCTGGCTCGTCGCTGGCGTTGCGGTTGCGTTGCTATTCGCACGTCTGTTGAGCGCGAGTTACGGTGCGTTCTATGAAGGCGACGAGATATCGATCGCCTCGGGAATAGCCGGTATCACGCACGACAACGCGGCGTTCCTGTACCGCTACGGTCCGCAGGTCGGGTATTACCGACTGGTCGAGTGGCTCACGGCGTTGTTTGGCGGTGCCGTTCTCACGATCCCCGTCGTGATGACGACTCTCTCGGTGTTCGCGGGAACGTTCATCCCGATCGCTGGCCTTTACGCATTCCGCGGTGACCTAACGAAGGTCGAGCGCTGGCTGCTCGCAGGCACGCTGGCGGCAAGTCCGATCCTCTGGACCAGCAGTCGCTACGGGAACACCGCCATGCCGGCGGCGGCGCTCGTCGTCGCGGCTGTCTTGCTCCTATCCAACCGGCCTCAGCGCCGCGGCGAGATGGCCGCGCTCGCGCTCTTCGGCTTGGCCATTCTCGTTAGGGCCGATTCCGTCCTCGCAACGGGAGCGATCGGCGTGCTCCTCTGGCGCAACCATGGCTCGTTCCGCGCCGGGTTCGTACGCGTGGCACTGCTCGGCGCCATCCTCGCAGCCATTTACGGCGCGCTCTTCGCCTTGGATCCGTACATGATCCAGATCTTTGGAGACGTGCGGGCCCACCTAACGACGCCGGACCGGACACGCTTCTTCGAGCTTCTGATCTGGGCGGTGTCGCCCTTCCCGCTCGCCTACGCGATCCTCGGTCTACGCGACCTGGAGCCGGAGCGTCGCTGGCTCCTGGCCATCGTAGCCGCCTGGTGTGTGCCAACCATGGGCTTCTACTTCGCGGCCACAACGACTCCGCGCTACTTCATTCTTCCGGCTTTCGCGATCGCCATCGCCTCAGCCGTCGGGATGTACAACGTCGCCCGGATCGCGCCGCGCTGGCCGCGTCTCGCCTGGGCAGCGGTGCTGCTCACGGCGTCGTTACACATGTTCGTCGGCCTCAGCAACTTCTACCCTAACGTGAAGCGCGGCTGGCTGACCGATGCCCGTGTCGGCTCGCACGACGGCGACGTGCTCGCCGGGGCATTCCTCTACAATTCGTACGTGCAGCATCATCCCGCTCTCTTGCACCCACGCGTCGGTCAATTGGCCCCGGTTGACCAATCTTATGTTTCCGCATTCGACGCGCTCGCACGCGGCGCTCATCGTGGCGAAAACATCGTGCTCATTTATTCCGGTGGCGAAGGTCATGTCGTGCATTTCTTCGCGCAGAATGCCGCAGCCACGGTGACGGACAAGGGCCGCACGTATCGTTCGGATGACGCCGTGAGCTACGACATCGGCGGGGCGCGCCTAACGGCGTTGGGCTTGTACAAGTTCGACTCCGATACCGCGCCGCGCGTTCCCGTAAAAGCCGGTGACGTCGTCTGGCTGCTCAACAGAGCGCCCGGCACGGGTCCCGACACCGAATCGCGAGTCGCCGCTTACATGCCGCACGGACTCGCGCTTGGCACACCCGCTCGGCTGCACGACACGCTGTTGCTCTGGTCCTTCCGAGTGGAGCAGTCGGCGCCATGACGCCACGAACGCAGGTGAGTGTCGTCATGCCCGCCTACAACGAGGAGGGCGGCATCGCCGAGGCCGTGCGCGCCGTCCAGGAGCACGTGTTTACGGTGGTGCCTAACGCGGAGCTCGTGGCTGTCAACGACG
>CBQVAZ010000318.1:0-4819 GCA_967720205.1 uncultured Gemmatimonadaceae bacterium
GCAAAGTCACTGGCGAGGGTCCCTGCCGATCGCTATCCGAGCGCGGGCGCGTTCGCGCAAGCGGCGACGGCCGCCATCTCGAGTTCCCACTCAGGCCACGGTCCGAGACACACGCGCAGGCCGTTAGCGGTCGTCGGAGCGATCGTTGTCATCGCGGCTGTCGCAGGAGCTGTCGCCTTAGCACGCCGCTGGGGCTCGCTCGAGCCCCTAACGCTTGGTAAGGCCACCCAGATCACGGCCGAGGCGGGGCTCGAGGTCCATCCGGCCATCTCGCCGGATGGAAAGTTCGTCGCGTACTCGGCCGGCAGTTCGCAACACATGCGCATCTTCATCCGACCAATCGCTGGCGGCAGGACCATTCCGCTCTTGGATGACCCAGAGGCAATGCAGAGCCAACCCCGCTGGTCACCGGACGGCTCCAGCATCCTGTTCCTCGACCGCGATGGACTGCTCGTCGCCCCCGCGTTAGGCGGTTCTGCGCGGCGACTTGTCTCCGGGCGGCCCGAGCAGCCCGTAACCACGGCGGACTGGTCTCCCGATGGACGCCAGTTCGTGTTCGTCCGCGGTGACTCGCTCTACGTTCGGAACGTCGACGACGGGCCAGCGACACTAATTCACTTCAGTCAAGGAGAATGGCTCCATTCGTGCGACTGGTCCCCGACGGGCCTGGTCATCGCCTGCGTGCGCGGCAACTCCGATTTCACACGAGTCGGACGGCGCTTCGGCAACCTCGCGCCGAGTCAGGTATTTCTAATCCCCGTAACCGGCGGCACACCCATCGCCGTGACTGACAACACCACGCTCAATCAAAGTCCGACGTGGTCCCCCGATGGCCGTCTACTGTATTTCATCTCCAACAATCAAGGAACGCGCGACATCTACGCGGCACCCGTCTCGCGAAACGGCCGTCCCGGCGCGAAGCCTATCCGCCTAACGACGGGGCTGGGTGCCCAGTCGATTGGCCTAACGGCCGACGGGACTCGGCTCATCTATTCTGTCTACACCGCTCGTGGCAACATCTGGCGGCTCCCTATTCCGTCGAGCGGGCCAGTCTCCATCAGCGGCGCAGTGGCAATCACGTCCGGCACTCAGATCATCGAAGGCATCCGAGTGTCACTCGACGGAGACTGGTTGCTCTATGACTCCGATCTCCACGGCAACGCGGACATCTACCGCTTGAAGCTTACTGGTGGCGAACCGGAGCGGCTTACCAGCGATCCCGCCGATGAGTTCGCACCCGATCTCTCACTTGATGGGAAGGCTGTCGCGTTCCACTCCTTCCGTACAGGGAACCGTGACATCGTGATACGAATGCTGGATGGCAGTCCCGCCGAACAGGTGACTCCGACTTCCGGCCAGGAGAGCTTCCCGCGCTGGTCGCCGGATGGCACTGCGCTTTTGATCTGGGGTCAACCACCGTCCAACGAAGTCTGGCTCGTTAGGCGCCGGCCCGACGGGACGTGGGGCAGCCTGGTCCTCCTGGCAAAGGAGCTGGAGTTTCCGTCCTGGTCAATTGATGGCCGGCTGATACTGGGCACGACCATGCGAACGAAAGCCATTGCGGTAATGACACCTGTGGGAGGTGAGCCACGCATGCTGTACATGCCGAGGCCCGGCACGAGTGACCCAGCCGTGGAGCGAGTGGAATGGAGCCCCGATGGCCGGATCATCTACTTCAAGAGCCTCGACGCAACGGGAAGGGCCTCACTCTGGAAGCTCTCGCCTTCGGGCGGCCGGCCGCAGCTCCTCGTGCGTTTCGACGACCCCACGCGTCCCTCGAGTCGCCCGGATTTTGCCACCGACGGCAAATTCTTCTACTTCACCATTGAAGACCGCCAGAGTGACATCTCGGTGGCGGAAATCACCAAGCGCTGACGGAGGCGAGCCGCGGCGTGGGACGCGGTGCGGCAATAGCCTGCCTTCGTTAGGCGCAGACATAGGTCACCTCGCATCAGTTGTCGCCGATGATTGTCGATCTCGCGCTGCAACCTGAGAACATACGCGAACGAGCAGCTGAGCTTCTCGTTGATGGTTTCGACGAGCCACGCGGCTGGCCAACAATCGAACTAGGTCGCGACGAGGTGCAGCACATCCTCGCTCACGGCTTCGCGCGCGCGATGCTCGAATCCGACACATTGCTCGGTTGGATCGGTGGATTGCCGGAGTACAACGGCCGCGTGTGGGAGCTGCATCCTGTTGTCGTTAGGCGCGACCAGCGCCGCCGCGGCATCGGCCGCCGGCTTGTCGAAGCGTTCGAGGCCGAGGCGCGCCTGCGTGGCGCGTTCACTGTCACGCTGGGAACGGACGACGATTCCGGCATGACGTCGCTTTCTGACGCCGACCTGTACGACAACATCCCACGCCACATCGCCGAGCTGCGTGACTTGGGTCGCAGTCACCCGTTTCTGTTCTATCGCAAGCTCGGATATGTCGTCACCGGCGTATTGCCTGACGCGAATGGACCAGGGAGGCCGGATATTTACATGTCGAAGAGAGTGCGCTGACAATCAACTAACGCTGTCGGCTGTCAGCCGCCAGCCAATAGCTGTCAGCAGCTCACTGCGTCGTGCATTGCGTTAGGCGAATCTCTTTGACTCCGGCCACTTCGCCGAACACGCGAACCCCAACGACCGACGCTGGGTAGTCCGTCCAGATATCTTCTGCGGTAATCGGCGTGATCACCTGCGTTGCCATGCCGGCCGGTGGCGTCGCGACGAAATCGTACTCCCAAATGCTGTCAGCAGGAGCTGCGACGTACGTTCGCCGGTTGAGCGTGGCACCGATCCAGCCGCCAGTCGACACTTCGCCATTTGCCGTCACCTTGAGCTGCGATGGCGACTTGGTGATGAGGCATTGCACGCTCACGACCGTGGGGACCGTCTGCTTCTGCTGCTGTTGCTGTGCAGCCTGCCCCGTGTCGCCGTCAGGCTCGGGCTTGTTTCCACTGCACGCGATCGCCGCAGCCGCGACGAAGCACCAAACGATACCGCGACCCATCAGCTTGGTTTCCATGCGCATAATCAACGAGCGACCTTCTCCCATTTCGCGAGATCGAATCGCTCGCCCGGTTTGAGCCAATAGTACCACGCGCCATCTCGCCGCACATTGTCATAGATCGCTGCGCGGCCGGCGCCGATCACCTCGAATGTGTTGCCCTGCACGAGCAGTGCCGCATCGTCGTCGATGCCTAGCCCCAAGATGTGCGGATGCGCGTCCACAACGTTGACGAGCTCCGCATCACGCTGCGCCGACGTTAGGTGCGGATTGATCGCGACATTCCGCAAAAAGCCGAATCCGGTCGTTCGTCCTTCGGGCATGAGCAGCGGCTTGTCCGGTCGCCCGCGCACGAGAAAGGACCCTTGAATGATCGCGCCCGCCGAGCTGCCGAAGATGACGCCGCCGCGCGCCAGCAGCGCAGCAAGCTCTTGCTGCGTCCGCGTGTCGAGATACGCGTCGGCATAGCGTCCGGAATTACCGGGCGCGAGAAAGACAGCCGTTGCCGACCTGAGCGGCCTAACAAACTCTTCGGATGACGCGATCGTCCGATCGCGCGTATGCAGAATCGTCACATCGGCGGCGCCTAACCAGTCCTTGAGATACGCGGTGTACTCGCGCCACTCCTGACTGTCGCGCGGCGAATCCGGATCCAGGATCGTGTTCTTGTCACCGAAACGGATCGACGAGGCTCCTGTCGGAAAGGCGACGATGCGAGCGTTCGCCCCACCGGCCAGCTCGACGAACTTGGCCCGGACATCCTTGATGGCGCCGCCGCCATCCACGATCAGCGTTCCGTGCGCAGGTCCACTCGACTTTTGCGCCGCGACGGGCGCAGCTGCGACGAGCAGCAACGCAGCGCTTGCCGCCGTTCGCACTGATCGATGCGTCAAACCTCCCACATGTCTCTCCAGAATCTCGGTTGAGCGACCCCAAACTCCCCTTCGACACTTATAAGAATGCTTGCGTTGAGCTTGCGCACCTCCTCATTTGTTCTATCTTAGAAAAGAAATGCCGCGCAGCGAACTTCTCGGCTCTCTCGAGCAGATCGTCCTCTTCGCCCTCGTTCGACTCGGTGCGAATGCCTATGGCATGACCGTGCGCCGAGAGATCGAGGAGCGTACTGGGCGCGACCTGTCCATCGGTGCTGTGTACGCCACCTTGGAACGACTGCAGTCAAAGGGTTACGTGAGCTCTTCCCTTGGCGAACCGACCGCCGAACGCGGCGGCCGCGCCAAACGTCTATTCCGTATCGAGGCCGAAGGGCATCGAGCGCTGCATGCGACGCAAGACGCAATGCGGAAGATGTCAGTCGGTCTCAAGAGCCGGCTAGGCACAACATGACCGCTCCCATGGTTCCCCGTTCAGCTGTGTGGATCGTCGGCCGCTTGCTTCCAAAACCGGATCGCGATGCGTTGCTCGGCGATTTGGTGGAGGAGCATGCATTGCGGCAGAGCGGCGAGGATCGGCCTAACGAGTCGTTGTGGTATTGGAGTCAGATCTCGCGATCGCTTGGGCCCTTGCTCTGGGCGGCAGCGCGGCGCGGGCGCTGGCTCGGCATCGCCGCTGTGGCGATTACGATCTATGCGCTCATTTCAGTTTTGGAATCGTACAGCGATGCCCTGCTCTCGAAGCTCTTTGTCTCCGGCGGCTTTGCCTTCACGATCGCGAGTCTTGCGTTCAGTCCGGTTGCAATGGGCCTTGGAGGTTATGCGGCCGCGCGAATGCGCAAAGGTGCGGCCGCCGTACTGGCGATCATTTCGGCTGTTGCGATCGTCCGTTTGATGGTCCTCTCCGGCAATGCTGTCGCAATTGCGTATCTGAC
>CBQVAZ010000319.1:0-4812 GCA_967720205.1 uncultured Gemmatimonadaceae bacterium
CGACGCGGACGTTGATCGCGAAACGACGCGCGATCGGCCACCCGAATGCGTCAACCGCATCCAGGAAGTTCTGATCGCGGCCGCCGCTGTTCTGACGCCCGATGGCGTTCACTTCGGGATCAGTGCCTGGGTACTTCGTCCACAGGAACAAATTGCGGCCGCTCCCGGTCACGGCGAGCGACTTCACGCCTAACCGCGCCGCTAGATCTGTCGGCGCCGTGTACGTGAGGCTCAATTCGCGCATGCGCACGAATGCCCCGTCCTCACCCTGGTTCAAGCCATCGTACGGCGACAGCGCTTTGAGACCGAGCCATGCCTTCGCCGCCTCCAGCCGCTGATCCACCGTCGACGCGGGATTCTCGATCGCCGCTTCCGCGTTCGCTGCTTTGATCGTGTTGCGGCCAATGAGCGGATTCGCGTTGCGGAACGCGTCCGTCAAGTTCGTCACCGTGTAATCCCCCTGCCGGTATTCGAACAGCGTCGTGACCTTCCAGTTGCGCATCACCGTTAGGTTCGCACCAAACGCTCCCTGGAAGTCCGGGTACGGCTTCCCGTCATAGTGATCGAGGAAGTCGTTATCGCCATCCTCGTCCACCCGAAGCGGATTGAGGATCGTTAGGGTCCGTGGCGAGGCGAGGTACGCCCGCAACTGGGCTTCGGTATCTGGCTTCCCATCCGCATTCGTATCGTACGCATACTCGCCGGGGTTGAGACACGTGTACGTCTTGCCCGCCGGACGCGCAGAGCACGACTGCACGAGCTTAGCGCCTAACAAGGCGCCCGGTGGCTGGCCCGCGATGATGTAGTTGCGGTAGCGCGGATATGAGCCACCGACTTTGATCGGCGGCGCGCCACCCAAGCTCACGACCTCCTGTTTGATGTAGGCGGTGTTGGCGAACAGGTCCAACGAATACCGTGCCGTGTTCAGCACGAATGCCTTCAAAGAAATGTCGTAGCCGTTCGCGGCCAGCTCACCAATGTTGGCCAACTGCCGTAACTGGAATCCACCAGAGAGCGGGAACTGCTTAGACACGAGCACGTCCTTCACTGTGCGATCCCAGTATGTGAAGTCCAAGCCAAGCTTGTTGTCCCACAAACCGACTTCGAAGCCACCTTCGATCTCTGTAGAGACCTCAGGTTTGAGATCGGGGTTTCCGAGGTTCGCCGGCACGAGCCCCGAGCCTAACGGCGTCGCGAGCGGCTGATACGTGGTGAACTTATCGAAGGCGCCTGGCTGGCGGCCGGATTGTCCGATCGCCCCGCGGACGCGGAACGTCTGGATGCCTAACGGCGATCCCCAGCCCGAGAGGTCCGACGGTATGATGGAGATGGACGCCTTGGGATAGAAGACGCCGCCCGCGTTCTCACCGAACGCCGAGCTGTAATCGTAGCGGCCGCCGATCGTTGCGAAGATCCAATCCTTGAATCCGAGCTGGTCTTGGGCGAAGAATCCGCCGTTGACAGTCGACGAGAACGACTCGTTGATCGTCGGCGTCGAGCCGGCGCCGATCACTTCGAGCCCTGGGCCTGGGAAGTCCGAGTTAAATCCGCCGACCTGGTTGATGCGTTCGATGAAGCCCTGCAGACCGAGGACGAAGTCGCTCGTTAGGGTCGTCATCGGCTTCCAGTTCCACGCCGACTTGAGGTCGATCGTGTACTGACGATCGCGAATCGCGTCGTAATCACGGTTCCCGTTGTTATCGAGAGGCGTGAACTGGTCGATGTTGTGGCCAAATTCGCGGAAATCGAACGCCCGTTCATCGGTCGCATCGATACCAAACGTGCCGGTGAAGTTGAGATTCGTCAGCGCGTTGTACTGCGCTTCAAACACACCCGTGAAGCGACCAGCATCCTGCTGCGTGATCGCCTGTAGAGCTTCGCGCACTGTCATGAACGCCGCGTTCCCTGCGGTATTTCCCGCTCCCGTGCATACGCCCGGTGACTTCACGGAGGAAGCGAGACAGTTCGCCAGCTCCGGCTTGCCGAACATCGAGAGCGACGTGACGCCATAGATGTTGTTGTTGTTGTTAGGCGTCTCCTGGTGCGCGTCGACGAAGCCAGCGCGGAAGTTCAGGCGCAGCTTATTCGTCGCAACGAGGCCCGTGTTCATCGTGCCGGCGATTCGGCGATTGATGTCGCGCGCGGGGCCGATGTCTTCGCCCTGCATCGGGCCATTCTCGTACGCGTATCGACCCGAAACGAAGTATGTGAAGCGATCCGTGCCGCCGTCCACTGTGCCGGCAGCGACCGTGCCCGCTCCGGTCCCCATGAGTCGCGTCGGCCAATCGGACGTAATCACTTCGTAGGGCGCGATCGTACGCCCATAGAAGTCATTCAATTTGTTGTCGGTGATCAGCGCCGGACGAGCCACACCGTAGGCCGCCTTCACGCGAGACTTCTCGTAATTCGACGCTGCCTGCTCGAGCTGGAAGTTCCAGCGCGGTGCGCCGGACTGTCCTTTCTTGGTGAAGATCTGAATGACGCCGTTGGACGCTTCGGTGCCGTAGAGAGTGGCCGCGGCGGCACCCTTCAGGATCTCCACGCGCTCGATCGAGTTCGGATCGATGTCATCGAGCCGCGATGGCGCACCGCCACCGCCGGCGCCCACGTTCGTTCCGAAGTCGCCCTTGGAATTGATGCGGATGCCGTCGACAAACACGATCGGCTCATTCGACATCGAGAGCGATGCGTTGCCGCGGATGCGGATGCGCGTGCCTTCGCCCGTTAGGCCCGAGGATGGTAGACCAACCAGACCCGGCTCACGACCCTGCAGCAATTCGCTGGGCGTGGAGATCGGCTGGTTCACCGGCACATGCACTGTTGCGACAGTGTTGCCAAGCTTCTTCACTTCCACGGCTTGACCGCTGCCAGTCACGACGACCTGCTCCAGCTGCAGCGCCGAAATCGCCAGCTGGAAGTTCACTGTGGCCGTCTGGCCGGCGGTGACTGTGGCCTGCTTGTTCATCGGCGAGAAGCCGATGAGGCGGGCTCGGACTTCGACCGTGCGCGCGGGAGCGCCGACGATCCGGAACGTGCCATTCGCGGCGCTAACCGTGCCGACCGTCGTGCCGGCGACAAACACCTGTGCGCCTGTGAGCGGGCGGCCGGACCCCTGCTCTGTGACTCGACCCTCGACAATGCCCGTCGCCTGCGCTTGCGCGCTGGCCGGCATTATGATCGCGACTAGTGCGGCCGCGAGAAGAGTCGCTTTCCAGCGAACATGACTCACCATCCGGTCCTCCACAAAAAGGGGTTGGACTCTGACCTGCTATTCCAGCACGCCGAGCTAAACTCGGCGATCTGGCTGGGCGAAACCACTCGTGCGTCTCCTGACGTGGGAGAACGCACACGCGAGACGCAGATAGCGCAAAGGCTTTGCGAGTGGCAAACCGGCAATCGACGTAGGGTTCGGGAGGGGGAAGTGTCGATTCCCAACACGGTTACGCGACCAGTTGGCGGGCTGGCCCTGGAACGACCGCCCAATATGGGCACCCCTATCCGAGAGTCAATGATTCGGTGGTGATTCTTACGATCCGTGGGGTCGATCCACTGTGACACGCACTTACGTAGTTATCGAGGACTTACCACGCGCATGATTCTGGCGCAGGATTCGCTTGACGACGTTTTGGTCCCCCGATGCCGACATCCCACGACGCGCGCATCTGTGCCGCGCTGACTCGTAAGCACGCGCGCACGTTCGCCTTTGCCAGCACGTTTCTGCCAGAGCGCAAACAACGCGGCGCCTTCGCGTTGTATGCGTTTTGCCGTCGCGCGGACGACCTCGTCGATCGCGTCGAGGCGGACCGCAGCGCGCAGCACGCACGTGTCGATCTCGCACGATACCGCGCGAGGCTCAAGTCCGCTCTCGCCGGGCACGCAGACGACGGCGCTTTTCGCGAGCTGGCTTCTACCGTCAACGAGTTCGGCGTCCCCGAGGCCCTGTTGAAGGAGCTGCTGGATGGCATCGAGCGCGACCTAACGCCTCCGGCCTATCACACGTGGGACGAGCTGCGCGGCTACGCGGAAGGCGTGGCGAGCAGCGTCGGCGAAATGCTCGTTCATGTCTTTGGCGTCTCGGGCGGTCATGCGGGCGCCGCGGTGCGCCACGCCCGCACGTTAGGCGTCGCCATGCAGCTCACGAACATCCTGCGCGACGTGGGCGAGGACGCGCGTCGCGGCCGCTGCTATCTGCCGACGGATGAACTGGCGGGTTTCGGTCTCACTCAAGAAGCTGTTCTCGCGGGCGCGGTCAATCCGCGCGATCAAGCGTGGCGTCGCTTTGTGAAGTTCCAAATCGCGCGCGCGCGCGAGCTGTATCACGACGGGGCGCGCGGGATTCAGCTGCTCAGCGCCGATTCGCGACGTTGCACCTGGATCTGCGCGGCCGGCTATGCCGCCATACTCGGCGCCATCGAGCGCATTGAGTTCGACACGTTCACGACGCGCGCTCACGTGTCGCGCTGGGATCAAGTCCGCCTCGTGTTAGGCACCTTTGGTGTTTCTGACGCGATAGTGCCGGCAGCACCCCAACCAAGCGGTCACACCGCGACGGGATGATGCGCGCGATCGGGCTTCGCGCGCTCCGGAGTGCTTCGATAGCCGCATTCGCGGCGCACGCGGGGCTGATCGCATTCTCAACAGCCGCGATGCTCACGATCCTGAACGGGCCGCCCGGTCCCTGGCTCGAGAGCGAGCCGGCTGCGACAGTGATGCGCGTGGCGTGGAAGTTCTCCGGGCAAACGTATGTGACGCTCGGGGCGCTCGCAGCCGTGTTGCACGCGATGTGGGCATTCGGGGCACGCCGTGCTGCGC
>CBQVAZ010000320.1:0-4802 GCA_967720205.1 uncultured Gemmatimonadaceae bacterium
TTCAGCCTACAACCAGACTTCTTACGCAACAAGGCGCTCGGTGGTTGGGCCGTGCCTAGGTCTGTGGCCGAGCTTGCAAGCGGCGGAGAGCAGCCGCGAAGTTTATACGACATAAACAGGCCTTCGCGCGTGTTCTGCGCCGATCCTCGCAGCAGAATCAAGAGTCAGGTGGACGCGGCTAAGCTTTCTGGAGGAACGGATGAACGATCGACCGGGTTACGACGACGCAGAAGCGAAGCAGATAATCGCGCGCGCTGCTGAAATTGATCGGGAACAGGGCCAGCGGCTCGACGCGCGGGCTCTGCGGGAGATCGGCACCGAGGCCGGTATTTCCCCGTCTGCGATTGAGCGCGCCATTGAAGAGCACGAATCCGCGGCACCCGCGAAGGAGCCGTGGCTGAAGCGGCATCGCGGAACAATTGTCACTGCGGTGATCTTTGCGGCAGTGCTCGTGACCTTCGCGGTGCTCCGCGTGGCGGGTGCCCCGTCGCCATAGCGCCAGCTCGTTAGGCAGCCTGCCGACCAACAATGAGTCGGGTCGAGTTGAACTTTTGGGGATTGCTAACGGTGCAGGCCGCGCACTCTGTCGAAGAGTATGGCGGTCGGCTCTATGCAGTCTTCCCCCCGGCGCGCTTCGTCAGCGGCCTCTTCTCGCAGGATCTCCAGCGCGGCTTCCTCATTTTCAATGTCGGCCTCGTCGCGTTCGGCCTTTGGTGCGTTCTGTGGCCGCTGCGGCGGCACTGGCCTTCAGCGTCGGCATTGGCCTGGCTTTGGGTGGGAATTGAGCTCGTGAACGGTATCGGTCATCCCTTGTGGTCCCTGACGCAACGTGCCTACACTCCCGGCGTGGCCACCGCACCCCTGCTGTTGGTCTTGGCCCTCCTCTTAGCTCGGCAGCTGCGCGCTAATGGCGCGCAGGCAGCCGCCGCCTAACACGGCGTTGCAGGCGCCGTAGACTCGTTAGGATGGCACGGACGACGTATTCATTGGAGTTGGGTACATTCGCCCGGCCTGCTCCAGCTCGATCACTGACCACAACAGAGGTGTAAATGCGCATCAGCACCGTTTGCCATGCCGTTCCGCTCCTGCTGCTTGCCGTGGCTCCACTCGCCGCGCAACAGTCAACCACAGCGCAACGCGCGGTACTCGTCACCGGCGCCAGCAGCGGCATCGGCCGCAAGATCACCGAACTGCTCGCGTCGCAAGGGCATTTCGTCTACGCCGGTGCGCGCAAAGCGGAGGACATCGCGGCTCTGTCGAAGATCAACAACGTGCAGGGCGTGAAGCTCGACGTGAACGTCGACTCGGACATCGCGGCAGCGGTGGAAACAGTGCGCAAGGGCGGGCGCGGACTGCACGGAGTCGTGAACAATGCAGGTATCGCGATCGTCGCTCCGCTGATTTACGTCGACGAAAAAGAATTGCGATCGCTGTTCGACGTGAATGTGTTCGGGCCCTATCGGATCACTAAAGCCTTTGCACCGCTCATCATCGAGGCAAAGGGTCGCGTTGTGAATATCAGTTCCATCTCGGGCATCCTGTCGGGGCCGTTCCTCGGTCCCTATAGCATGAGCAAGCATGCGATCGAAGCGTACGCTGATGCGCTGGCGGCGGAGATGAACGCGTTAGGCGTGAAGGTCAGCCTGATCGAGCCTGGCAACTATCGCTCGGAGATCGGACGCAACACGCAGGCGCAGGTTGAGGCAGCGGCGGCGCGCGCAAAGGGCACGCCGTACGAGGCCCCGATGCAACGCATGGTGGCGGCCATGGGCAACTACGACAACTATCCGGAACCTGATGATGTCGCGCAGGCCGCGATGCACGCGCTCTTTGATCCTGCACCGAAAATGCGCTACATGGTGGTCCCCGCTGCGCGGCAGGCCGAGGTGACAATCAACAAGGCGATTGAGGAGTTGGTGCAGCTCAACCAGGCGCACAAGTTCAGCTACGACCGCGAGACCTTGATACGAAAGCTCGACTCGGCGCTGGTGCGGATACGGTAGACAATGAAGGGCGATGGCGTTCGCAACCCGAGTGACTTCGATCGACACATGATGGGCTCATTGTGCATTGGTCTTGCACTCGTTTGCGCGTGCACAACGAGTTCGCCTTCGCAAGAGTCCCTCGTCCTCACCGACGTGACTGTTATCGACGGCACGGGGGCGGCGATTCGTCCAAACAGTGCAGTCATCATCACAGCCAATCGCATCGATAGCGTTGTCGACGCGCGCCGCTCTGAATCGTTTCCCAAGGGCGCGCGCGTTATTCGGGCGGCCGGCAAGTTCGTCATCCCAGGTCTGTGGGACATGCACGTCCACTTGAGCGCCGAGCACCTCCCGCTGTTCGTCGCGTACGGCGTTACCGGTGTGCGCGACATGGGAAACAAGCTGTCTGATGTGGATTCGTGGCGCGCGCAGATCGCGGATGGAACGCTGATAGGACCGACGATCCTCCGCGTGGGTCCGATACTCAACGGACAGGTGTTCGGCCCGACTCACGTAGAGATTCGCAACGAATCAGAAGCCAGGGCTGCCGTTAGGCTGTTGAAACACGTTGGCGTCGACGCAATAAAGCTGCACAAGATGTTGTCGCGTGAGGCGTATCTTGGCCTCAGCGACGAGGCCAAGAAGCTGGGAATACCTTTCGTTGGGCACATTCCCGTGACCGTGACAGCGAAGGAGGCCTCTGACGCAGGTCAGGCCAGCTTCGAGCACATGGAAACGTTGTTCGAGGGTAACTCGCCACTCATGGGAGACGAGACGCCGGCTCTGTTCGAACGATTCGTGAAGAACGGCAACGCCTTTACGCCAACGCTCATCAACTATCGCGGGAGCGCCGAACCTGCGAACATCGACCCCGAGCTGCTGAAGCAGTACCCAGATATGCCTGCTGGCCGTCAGAGAATATTCAAGCAGTTTCTCGGATTGCTCGGCGCGATGAACAAAACCGGCGTCACACTCATGACCGGAACCGATCTGGGTTCAAAGTGGATCTCGCCAGGCTCCAGTCTGCACGACGAGCTGGCGATTTTCGTCGAGGCAGGTTTGACGCCGATGCAGGCGCTGCAAGCGGCGACACGCAATCCAGCACGTTTTCTCCGAATTGAAGCGGGAACGCTCGAAGCGGGAAAGGCGGCCAATCTCGTATTGCTTGACGCGAATCCGCTGGAAGACATTCGCAACACGAGGAGAATTAGTGCCGTGATACTCAACGGCCGATTCCTGGAGAAAGCGCGGCTGCAACAGCTTTTGTCTAACTCACATTCGAAGTGAGCCGCCAGCGCGTTAGGCGCCGTCTCTTAGAGCGCTTCCTTTTCTTGCGACTGAATCGCGCTCGCGAGCGCTTCGATCGCAGTCTCGTGCGCGTCGGCTGCTGTCGGTCGTGATCGAGCTTGTCGAAGAAAAAGAGGATGCATTTGCGGAGGCGCTGCGGGCCGGCGAATTCGAGCGGGTGCGCGACGGTCTGCACGTCATCGCCGATAGCATCGTCCCCGGCGGCGCGCTCGGCGCCGGCGACGCTGCAGACAACTCACGTAAAGCAGCAAAGCGAACGAGGCGCAACGACGCGCCTAACGTGGGAATCCTGGAGGCTGCCCCGTCGCCACAGACGAAACGGAACCGTCGTACGCGTCGATGACGATCAATTCTTCTTTGATACGACGTGGCGGCGCAGCGCCGGCGATGTACTCACCGACGCGGACTGTGAACTTTCGCTGATCGTTGGACCAGCTCTCGACGTCAACCCAGCGACGGCCCTCTGCCAGCGCAAGCAACTCGGCCATGTCTTTCGACTGGCCGCTCTTGAGATCTATCAGCTCGATTTTGTATTGCGCCGCGAGGACGACAAAGCGACCGTCTGCCGACCAAGGTCCATAACTATCAGCATTGCCGAGTATCCGCTGACTGCTGACCTTGCGCGTGCGTCTGGTATCGCCGTCGTAATAATGAATGCCGCAGTCCTTATGCTCTTCTCCGGGACAGTACTCGTAGAGCGCGCTATTCAGTTTGTACGGATTGACCGTGAATGCGACGATGCGCTTCCGGACCAGGCGCAGCTTGCGACCTTCTTGATGGTAGAGTGTCCGCCGAGTCGCGCGATGACCAAAGGCATCGTACGTGTCATAACGGACCGTGAATTCGCCTCCCATGCGCTCAATGCGCGATTCGACCGGCATGATCGCCAGTCCCTGCAGCATGCCAACGGCAAAGAGCGCGGCGATGGCTATCGCCGGCACCGTCACAAAAACCCAAGGCCTGTGGAAAGCTCGCGCGAAGGACATATCATCCTGTAGGACGACTGGTCGCTCCGGAGCGGAACTGTGCCGATCTACGAATACGTCTGCAAATCATGTAAGCATGAATTCGAAGCGCTCTTGCGCAGCTCGAAGTCGCCAGACCCCGCGTGCGAATCCTGCGGCGGGTCAAAAGTAGAGCGACGGATTTCCATGCCGGCAGTCAAGACCGCGACGACCAAGGCTGCCTCGATGCGTGCGGCCAAGAAGCGCGATCAGAAGCAGGGCGACGAGCGCACAAGGGCCCAACGCGAGTACGAGCAGAGTCATAACGACTAGGTAGGTCTGAGACCGGAGGTCTGAGGGCGCCTAACGAGCCTTTGACCTCTGACCTCTGACCTCTGACCTACATCACCGACTTCTGCCCCAGTACCGCGGCCTGCCCGATCATTCCAGCGTCGGAGCCGTACCACAGCAGCTTCGTCTTCTTGTCGAAGATCATGTAGCGGACCGTGTTGCGCTCGCCCGGAATGTCGGTGACACTGAAGAACTTCTCCGTCTTGGGATCGAA
>CBQVAZ010000321.1:0-4792 GCA_967720205.1 uncultured Gemmatimonadaceae bacterium
GCACCGTAACTGAAGTAGAGCACCAAGCCTAACGCGAGCCAGACGACGAGCCGGATCCACGTCGAGATTGGGAGCGCGAACATCTGCACCAGGCAGGAGAGCGCCCCGAGAATTGGAACGAGCGGGACCCACGGCGTGCGGAACGGGCGCGGGAGATCGGGAGCGCTGCGCCTGAGGATAATGATCCCGATGGACACGAGGACGAACGCGAGCAGGGTCCCCATGCTCACGAGCTGACCCAGCGTGGTGAGCGGCAGCAGCCCGGCCGCGAGTGCCATCACGCTGCCGGTGACCATGGTGCTCAAATGCGGCGTGCGGAATCGCGGATGCACGCGGCTGAACATTTTCGGCAAGAGTCCATCGCGGCTCATGGAGAAGAAGATTCGCGATTGGCCGAGCAGCTGGACGAGCATCGTGCTGAAGAGACCGAACAGCGCACTGACCTTGATGATGGGGCTCAGCCACGTTAGGCCCGTGGCGTCGATCCCAACCGCGAGCGGATCGGGGACATTCAGCTGTTTATAGGAGACGATCCCCATGAGTACCACTGCCACGGCGATGTAGAGCACTGTGCAGATGGCAAGTGACGCCAGAATTCCGATCGGCAGGTCGCGTTGCGGACGTTTCGCCTCCTGTGCTGCCGTGGAGACGGCGTCGAATCCGATGTAGGCGAAGAACATGATCGCGGCCGCCCGCAACACACCGGACCAACCGAACGAACCGAATGTTCCGGTATTCGGCGGAATCAACGGCGTTAGGTTGTCACGATTCATGTACGCAAAGCCAGCGGCGACAAACAAGACGAGGACCAGCGACTTGATCAGGACGAGCGCGGTGTTCGTATTCGCCGATTCGCGGATACCAAGCGATAGAAGCAACGAGACAACGACGATGATTCCTGCAGCCGGGAGATTGAAAATGCCGTGCACTGCCCCATCCATCGTCACAGTGCCGGGCGCCATCGCGAGCGCCTGAGGGAACTCGATCCCGATCGTCCGTAAGAACGAGACGAAGTAGCCGGACCATCCGATCGCGACTGTCGCGCCGCTCAGGGCGTATTCGAGAATGAGATCCCATCCGATGATCCACGCGATCAATTCACCGAAGGTCGCGTAGGCGTACGTGTACGCGCTCCCTGACACGGGGATCATCGCCGCAAGCTCCGCATAGCACAGTCCCGCGAACACGCAGGCCGTTGCCGCGATGAGCATGGAGATGATGAGACCGGGGCCGGCGTACTGCGACGCGGCCACGCCGGTGAAGACGAAGATGCCCGTGCCGATGATCGAGCCGATGCCTAACGCGGTCAGGTTCCATGGGCCGAGCGCGCGGCGCAGCACGCCGCGTTCGGATTCGACGTGCAGCTCAGCAAGGGACTTCGTCGCGAAAAGACTCATGGTTAGGCCGGAGCGGTCGCAGTTGTTCTCCAGCGTACCGATTCCGCAGCAGACGAGTGTTCTAGTGTCGTCCGCTCGCTGTCAGACGGGTTCTGACAGCGCGCCTGGTGGCACAGAACAGGGCTCCTCGAGGAAGCTTTGTGCTGTTAGCCGCCAGTCGAAGAGCTACGAGTGCAAGCTGTAACTGCCCGTAATGGAAGTTTCGCGCTTTAAAACGCACTTGCTGCAGGCACTCGCAGCTCTTTAAGCGGCAGCTGAGTGCACACAGCTTCCACATGGAGCTCGGCCCGACGGACCAGGCGCTCTGTTATTCGGTTGACGCGGAAGGCGGCCCCGGTTCGGGTCGACGACTAAAGCGATATCCCGTCTTCAGAACGGTGACGAAATGCACTGGATGCGCCGCGTCCGGCTCCAATTTGCGTCGCAGCTCGGCGACGTGCGTGTCCACTGTTCGGCTCACAACGGCTGGATCATATCCCCAGACCTCGCGCAGCAATTCATGCCGCGTCGCGACCTTGCCTTCACGCCTGACGAGGGCCGCGAAGAGCTCGAACTCCTTGGGACGCAGTGCGACGGGCTTACCGCGTCGCGTCGCTGTTCGCGCGCGCAGGTCCACTCGCACGTCACCAAAGACGACAGTGCGTTCGGCGTCATTCGCAGCGGCGAGACGACTGCGGCGCAGCAGCGCGTCTACTCGCGCGAGAAGTTCCAACAGCCCGAACGGCTTGGTGACGTAATCGTCGGCGCCAAACCGGAATCCGCGAACCTTGTCCGCCTCCTCGCCTAACGCGGTGAGAATGAGTACCGGAGTTGCATCGCCACTCTCGCGCAGCGTGCGCAGCACGCGATAGCCGTCGCCGTCCGGGAGCATCAGGTCGAGCACGACGAGATCGAAGAGCGCGCCGTTACTCGCCGCTGCTTCGGTGCGCGCCAACGCCGCAAGCGCGTCGCGTGCCGTTGCCGCGAGCGCAACCTCATGCCCCTCGAACTCGAGATTGCTCTTGAGTCCTTGAGCCAGAGCGGCGTTGTCTTCGACGAGCAGAATGAGAGGCAAACGGCTAGGGGATAGGGCGATAGGGGGATAGGGGATAGGGGATAGGTCAATGGTCAAAGGCCTAAGGACTCGGAAGCTCCACGACGAATCTCGCCCCGCGCTCATCGCCGTTTGCGCTTTCGATCCAGGTGCGGCCGTGCATCGCCTCGACAAGCTCGCGCACGACGGAGAGACCGATGCCGCTGCCTGCCCGGCGAGGCTGGCCGTCTTGCATCAGCCTAACGTAGGGACTCCAGACTCGCTCGCGATCGCTCGGCGCGATGCCGGGGCCCTCGTCCGTGACCGTTAGGCGGATCAGACGCGACGGTCCGCTGCCGTTCCCCGTCGTATGCTCAGCGTCAATGCGCTCGGCGCCGATCGTGATCGTTTGACCGGGACGGCCGTACTTCACCGCGTTGTCCAGGAGGTTTAGCAGGACCTGACGCAGGACCGCGGGATCGGCGTGTACGACCGCGTCACTCGCCCGCGTCTCGATGTGCATCGACGCAGCGGTGGCGAGTGGCGCGAAGCTCGAAACGACGTCGGCGAGATAGGGGCGGAGCGACAACGGTTCGAGCCTAACGTCGGGTGCGTCCCGGCGCCGCGAAAAGTGCAGCACGTTCTCCACCATGTGCATGAGCCGCCTGGCCTCGCGCACGATCGATGTAGCGGCGAGCGTGCGTTCGTGCTCGCTGCGTGCGCGACCCAGGCTCAGCGTCTCGCCAAAGAGAAGGATCTGCGCCAGCGGCGTACGAAGCTCGTGCGAAACGCTGGACGTAAAATCCGTGCGCAGCCGAGCCAGCTCGTGCTCACGACGCAGCTGGATGAGGGCGACGAGAACGAGCACGACGCACAGCGCCAAGAGCCCAACGAGCAGCGGCAGTCGCGATCGTTCCGGCGGCGAAACGAAGAGCACACTGCGCACACCCGGCCGCAGCGACACGCGTGCGGTGACACCTGGAAACGCCCTCAACGGTTGCACGGCGCTGAGCGCGTTCGGCTCGTCATTGGGCGCGAGCGGCGATGCCCGGGGCGAGAGCGCTGCTGTGCGCGCTGCGAGGTTCGCGCTGCGAGTGTCATTCGACTGGGAGGCGCCGCGCACTTCAAGAGTGATCAAGGAATCGTTAGGTAGGCCGCTCAGAACGCCGGCCGGCAGCAAAGCATCGTGCCTCAGCGCGTCAGCCACGCTCGTGCGCAGGAGGACGCCGCGGCAGTCGGGGATCGCGTAGGCGGCCACGGGCACGTTGAAGCGCGCAGTGCGCACGCCAACGGCGGCGAATGCGTCACGGCCGTCGTGCGAATACGGAACCAAGAAGCGCGTCTGTGCAGCCGACGTACTGCGCAGTTGCTGCTGAATCCCGGATCGGATCGAATCCGACATCGTGGCGGCGATCGGAGCGCCAGCGGATGTGAGGCGCTCCCCGGAAAGCTCGAGGCGCAGCACCGTGGGTTGGCCTGCGCAGGCGACGCCTAACGCCGTCGCGCGTGGCAACAGCGCCGTCGGCTCCGGCGACGGTTCAACTGGCGAGGATGAGACGCCCCCCAACACGGGGGCAAAGAGATCGGCGAGCGAGCGATCCGCGCGCGCGCGCACGGCCGCATCGAGCTCCCATCCGGCCATCGTCGCGTACTGCGCCATGGCCCTGTCTGCTGTTATGCGCATCGAGTGGCGTGCCCTGTACGCTTCGTACGCCAACACCGCGGACACGACGACGACGGCCGCGACGAGTCCAATCAGTAGCGGTACCGTCAGGCGCGATACGGCGGAATGATGGGGGCGCAGGGGGCGCTCAACCCGCATAACGCTTCCTCGCACAATGCACGGGGTCCGTCAACCCGAGAAGCGTCGTTCGCACAACGCCCTAACTCGGCGCTGGGCGGCTCCAGCGACGCACTGCCACGATAACTACAGCCGCCCCCGCAATGACGGCCACGACGGGGAGGATATAGACCAGGATGTTGAAGCCGTGGGGTTCCGGCTCGAGCAGAATCCACTCGCCGTACTTCTCGATGAAGTATTGCTTGACCTGTTCCGGCGTTCGTCCGGCCGCGAGCTGGTCGCGTACGACGCCACGCATCTGCTGCGCTAGCTCCGACGGCGAGTCTTGAATGGAGAGGCCCTGGCACACAGGGCAGCGAAGCTGTGACGCAACCGCACTCGTGCGTTGTTCGAGATTCGTCGAATCGCGGCCGCCCGTTTGAACAGCGTCAGCGCGGACAAACGCGGACGACAGAAAGACGAACGCAGAGAATGCTATCGCTACACGGCGACTCATCGTTAGGGCGCTGGTGCGGCCAACAGAGAGTCAATCCGCTGCTGAAGCACGCTCGCGGGTATGGGCCCGACGAACTTGGACGCCAC
>CBQVAZ010000322.1:0-4784 GCA_967720205.1 uncultured Gemmatimonadaceae bacterium
CGGGCGGCACGCCTAACGCGAATACTCGCCGCGTCGCTACCGCTTGCGATGCTCAACGCGCTGTCGAACGACGCGATCGCCGCCTCGAAGACTTTCGAGACGGGGAGCGGCTCGCCGTACACAATTTCTGCCCCAGAGGCGTCGCTCAACGGAATACCGTTGCAGAAATCCGAGGCCAACTGGAGTTCGGCAAAGCCTCGGGCGAAGTACATCTCCCCGCGAAGTGCAGTACGAGTGGGCTCGAACTCTTTGAGCAGCGCAATCGCCTGATTTGCTGCTGTTCGCACGCGATATAGTCGGCGCGACTGCGTATTGATGGAACCGTTGTTCGTCTGAACCTTCCGCCAATCTGCTTCGTCGTTCTGAATGAACGTCGAGCTAGTCCCCCACTCATCGGCGAGTAAGCCACCGAAGAGCCAGGTACTCTCTTGCGCGACAGTTACATCATTGAGCCTGCCTAACGTGCCATTGGCAACCGCGATGGCGCCGGCCGAAGATCTCGCGTCATCGGGATTGATGAGATCGGGATCTTCGACTTCTAGCAAGGAGTCCGTGACGCTGGAGCAACTGATGATGAGGGCGAGCGCGGCCCCGACTCCAGCGAACTTCACGCGCCCGCCGAAAAATGCGTGTCTCATTGAGATGTCCTCGGTGAGCGCGGTTAGAAGATGATATTCATGCGAACGATGAAGTACGTCGGCGGTCCGAGCGTCTGGAACTCCGATGGGATGTTGTTGTCGACGGTCGCCTGGAAGTCGGACTCCGGATCCGTGCCGCGGTAGGCGGTCCACAACTTCAGGTTGCGCGCCGAGGTCACGATGTTGGCACTGCGCGCCCTCAGGAATCGAGCAGCCATGTCATTACTCAGCGTGTACTGCAGCGACAATTCGCGGAAGCGCACGTAGTCGCCCTTCTGGAAGTAGCCCGCGTTCGTACGAGCGGGGTGTTCCAGCGCCGCGATCACCATTGCCTGGTCTTCGAACGACGCCTTCGGGTCCATGCGGCCGCCACAGTTCGGGCGCGTGCAACGGATACGCTCCGTGTTGTTGTACCAACGGTGGCCGCCGCGATAATCCAGCAGCGACTGCAGACGCAGGTGCCGGTTCAGGAATTCGAAGCCCGTCGTAAGCGTCGCCAGATTGCGCGGCTGTGTGTAGCCGATGAAGCTGTCGACCGAATCCACGAAGACCTCGTTTTTCGCCGGGTCGGCCCAGTACGTAAGCAGGCCGTCGCCGTTCTTATCCTGCCAGCCGAGGATCTTGTTTTCCCAGAAGCCGAAGAGCGGGTAGCCTTCGACGACGCGGGTGTTGGTGCCGATCTGTGGCGGCGTGCCGCCTAACGAAATCAGCTCGTTGCTGTTCGTGGAGTAAGTGAGCGACATGTCGATCGCCAGGTAGCGGCGTTCGAACGGCTGCGCACTGGCCAAGAACTCCCATCCCTGGTTCCTGACGGCACCGAGGTTCTTGCGAACGTTGGTGGTCGGCGAACCAGCAGAGGGCGCGATCAAAGCCGAAATCAACGCGTCTTTAGTGCGCTTGTTGTAGTACGTGACATCGAAGCTGGCGCGGTTGTTGAAGAGTTTCGCCTCGAAGCCGCCCTCGAGCTCAGTGCTGCGCTCCGGGCGCAAGTTGGGATTGCCGATCGCGGCGATGCGCAGGCCTCCTTGATCGGCGTTCTGCAGGTTCTGCAGCGAGGTCTCGAAAAAGCGTAGTGCATCGTTAGGCTGCGGCTGCACGCCCGACGCGCCATATGCTGCGCGGATGCGCAGCTCGCTCAACCACGACATCGTGGGAAAGAAATTCTCTTGGGAGACGATCCAGGAAAGGCTCCCTTTCGGATAATAGACGCGCTGGAAGTCCGTGCCGAAGGCGCTATTCTGATCTGTGCGCAACGCCGCGGTGAGGAAAAGTCGATCGTTGAGTGCCGCGGCCTCTTCCACGAAAACTCCGAACGTCTTTACGCGAACGGTGTTCTCCGACGCGTTCCGCGTGAGAGCGCCGTCCGGTGATTGCGCACCGGGAGGCAATTCGATGCCCTCCGCAGTGCCTCTGGCATTCTCGTTATTGACGTACTGGGTGCCGAGGGTCGTTTTCAAGGATAGCCACGACTTGGCGTTGTAGGTCGCCGTGCTTCCGAGGTCGATCGTCGTGGCGCGGATGTCTTCGCGATCGTTCCGCTTGCGTCCGTTCCTGTACGTGGCAGTAATCGGCGGTCCTTCGCCGTTGAATAGGAAACGCGAATCCGACCGATCAGTGAAGTCGTTGCCGACCGTGATACGGTTTTGCAGCCAGCTCGTCGGCCGCCAGTTGGCGTTGCCGCTCAAAATGAACCGGTTGATTAGCTGTTCGTTCTTCTCCTGCCACGTGTAGCCGGGCGTCCACGCGCGATATCCGTACAGCGGCGTGTTGAGCGGCGGTGCCGCACCAGTTAGCCGATCAGGGTTGCAGATCTTGCAGCCGGGACCACCGAACACCTGCGAGCCTAAACCGGCGGTCGCGTTGGACTCCAACGAGAAGCGCTGCGTGAGGTTGGTGAAGCCAGTCGAGAGCGAAAGGTCCAGCTGCGGATTTACGGTGCTATTCAGATTCATACGAACGCTGTTCTTGCCGAGAGCGTTTGGCCGCTCTGTCCATTCGCGAATAGGAATATTCTGAGCGACCATGCGTTCGCGCTCAAACTTCGGCAGCGCCATCACGCCGGTTTCCGCTTCGCGCTCACCTGAAAGGAAATAGCGGATGGCGTCCGTTCCTCCGGACAACTGCAAGCCGAATTGGCCGCGGTTGCCGTCGTCGACCGGCGTTAGGTCGTCTTCCGAGAAGATGTTCAGCTTGGCCACGCTATCGATCGTGCACGTTCCAACACCGACACGCTGCAGGTTGCAGAAGTTGATCGGCGCGGGATTCCCCGTCGACGTTTGCTTCCCGAAGAGCGTGTATGCCGTCATGTAGTTGTTGCGATCGCGGAGAAGGCCTCCTTCAGCATAGGCCGTCCAACGCGCCTGACCCGCGCGACCGCGCTTCGTCGTGATGACGACGACGCCGTTCGCCGCAGCCGTTCCATACAAGGCGGCCGCCGACGGGCCCTTGATCACTTCGATGTTCTCGATCTCGTCAGGATTGATGTCACCGACGCGGCTTGGGGTCGCGCCGCCGGTTGGAAGATTGGTGTTATCAGGATCGCTCGTCATGCGCACGCCATCGATGATGAACATCGGCTGGTTACTCAGGTTGAGCGACGATTGGCCGCGGATGCGCATGCGGCTTCCCGATCCAGTCTGATTCCCCTGTGTGACGGCGAAGCTCGTCGTTCGGGCCGTGAGCAGATCGTCCACATTCTTGATCTGCTGATTCGTGGTAATATCGGCGACCGCGATCTGCGCGACTGTATTGCCGACCTCCACTCGCCGTTGCTCGCCTGTCGCTGTCGTTACTACAGGAGCGAGACTCACGGCGACAGCGCCTAACGAGAACTCAGCGGTCGCCTGCTGCCCGGCAGCCACAGTGACGGGCTTCTTTTGTTCGGAGTAGCCGACGCGCAAAACGCGCAATTGATACGACCCGGGATTGACTCCACGGATTGTCACGCGACCGTCGGAGTTCGTTATGCCACCGAGTGTCGTGCCGACGATCGAGACCTGAGCCTGATCGATCGGGGAGGTTGTTCCTGCGTCGACGACACGCACCGCGATACTTCCTGCCTGCGCATGCGCTACCGATGCGCCGAGGAACATCGCGACCGCAGCCGCAGACCGCGCCCATGTCAACGTGCGAGTGTGCATGCTTCTCCTCCAACTAAAGGGTGAGGGGTCGTGGAGGACCTGTGTGCCGCAAAAACGGCGAAAAGGGGCAGAACGCTGCCCCAGATCGAACCCGCTACCTATATGGTCGTGTGACGGATGTCGTCAAGTCTGGCTGTCGAGAGCGCCAGGTGCGTGATCCGCGTCATCGAATTATGCGATCGCTAGGGTAGGATTGAGCGGCGCTGAAGGGCAGGCAAAACGCAACATTTGGCAGTCGTGTTACTGTGAACGTTCGGCGGCTGGCGCTCATAAAAGCATCCTGGTTCATCTTCGCGGCAGCCTTGCTGTCGCGCGTCGCTTTGGTTCTCGCGCTCCCTCCGACTGCAGAAACGTTTTACGACGAACCGGGACAGGTCGCGATCTCGCTGAGCGAGCGGGGCCAGTTCGCCGACCCATACGGCACTCCTACGGGTCCGACCGCGCACGTCGCGCCATTGATGCCGCTCATCCTGGCGCTTTTCATCAAAATCTTTGGCAACGTCAAGACCGCGTGGCTCGCGAGCCGCTTGCTCGAGTGCGTGGTGATCGCGCTGTTCGCGGCGATGCTACCGTCGCTCGGGGAGCGGTTCGGCTTGAGCCGACGCGCGGGGATCGTCGCCGGCGCCGTCGCGGCCCTCCCGACTTTTCTCTGGATCGAGACGAACGGCAAGTTCGAAACGACGTACATCCTGCTCGCGACCACTCTGCTCGTCACGTTCACTGCCTACCGCCTAACGCACAACCACCTCTTCGGCACGACGCGATCCTGGGCGCTGACCGGCCTGGCCTGGGGCCTCGGGGTGCTCATCACACCCACACTGCTTCCGGTTCTCCTCGCGCTTCTGGCCTACGGCATGGTCCTCCGTGCCGACAATGCGCGTCTCAAGCCGCGGCAGGCGGCAGCGGCGCTCGCCACCGCGGCCCTCGTCTTCGTTCCGTACAGCGTGCAACGCAGTCTCGCGCTGCGCGCTCCGGTGCTCGTGAGATCGAACTTCGGACTCGAGCT
>CBQVAZ010000323.1:0-4764 GCA_967720205.1 uncultured Gemmatimonadaceae bacterium
GGATTGCCAACGCCCTCGGCCTTGGCGCGAATCAGTTCTTCCTCGCGCAGCAGACCGACACACATCGCGTTGACGAGTGGATTTCCCTCGTAGGCCGGATCGAAGACAACTTCCCCAGCAACGGTAGGAACTCCGACGCAGTTGCCGTAGTCGCCGATGCCTTTCACGATGCCGGCAAAGAGCCAGCGCACGCGCGCTGAATCCGGGGAGCCGAAGCGCAGCGAATTGAGCAGCGCGATTGGGCGTGCACCCATTGTGAAGACGTCGCGCAGAATGCCGCCGACGCCGGTTGCCGCCCCTTGGTACGGCTCGACGGCTGACGGGTGGTTGTGCGATTCGATCTTGAACGCGACGGCGAGTCCCTCGCCAACGCTGATAACGCCTGCATTCTCGCCAGGACCCTGCAAGACGTACGGCGCCTGGGTGGGAAGCGTGCGCAACACGGGCTTGGAGTGTTTATACGAGCAGTGCTCGCTCCACAGCGCGCTGACAATTCCAAGCTCGGTGAACGTTGGAGTGCGCCCGAGCATCTTCGTTAGGCGATCGTACTCGTCGCTCGTGAGGCCGTGCTCGGCGACGAGCGCCGGCGTGATGACCGGATCACCAGGGCGGGGAATAGCCGTCATGCGCTTACCATTTGAGGCCGAACATGGAGCGCATGAATTGGCGCACGTGGCTTTGATCGACGTGCTCGAGCATCTCGACCTCGCCATTGTCGAACCAAATACCTTTGCAGTCGGGACACTTGTCGATCTTGATGTGATGGAACTCGGTCTCGACGAGTTGGCCGCCGCACTTTGGGCAACGCATGTAGTGCGACTTGCGTTCGGCCGAGGCGCGCTCGCGATCCAGACGCGCGCGCTGTGACTTGATCAGATCGGCGTCGTGCTTGGCGAAGTATTCGTCTTCGTTGCGACTTGTTTTGTCCATTAATCTGAGGTCAAAGGTCAGAGGTCAGAGGTCAAAGGACCCTGGCGTTCAAGCTCCAACGCGGGCGAGCAAGCTTTGGAAAAGCGCCAGCCCGTCGGATGAGCCTAACAATGAATCGACAGCGCGTTCCGGGTGCGGCATCAGGCCCAGTACGTTGCCGGCCTCGTTCACGATCCCCGCGATGTTGTCCTGGGCGCCGTTCGGGTTCGCGTCGTCAGTCGTAACGCCATCGGCATTGACGTAGCGAAACACGATTTGATCGCGATCGCGGAGCCGCTCGAGCCCGTCCGCGTCGATTGTGTAGCGTCCGTCACCGTGCGCGATCGGAATGCGGAGGATCTGGCCGCGCTCGTACTGGCTCGTGTAGAGCGTGGCGTCGTTCTCGACGCGCAATGTGACTTTGCGGCAGACGAACTTGAGGCGCGCGTTGCGCAGCAACGCACCCGGCAGCACACCGGCTTCACAGAGGATCTGAAAACCGTTGCAGACTGCGAGAACGGGGTAACCACGTTTCGCGTGCTCGACGACCTCGCGCATGATGGGGCTGAAGCGGGCGATCGCGCCGGGGCGCAGGTAGTCGCCATAGCTGAAGCCACCCGGCAGGATGATAACCTCGGCGCGTTTGAGATCATGATCCTTGTGCCAGAGCCGCACGCACTCGGCGCCTAACGCATCGACGACAGCGTGAACGGCGTCGTCATCGCAGTTGGAGCCCGGAAACGTCACGACGCCGAATCTCACGCGCGTGCCTCCGCGTGGACGGGTGCGATCCCCGCGATCTCGTAGTCCTCGGTGACGGGATTGGCGAGCAGCTTGTCGCACATGTCGCGCGCGGCCTGCTCGGCGGCTTGCGGCGCGTCAGCGTTCATGCCGATGACGATATGGCGACCGACGCGCACGTCGCCGACGGCCGCGAAGCCTAACGCGTGCAGTGCGTCGGTGACGGCCTGACCCTGCGGGTCCAAGACGCCGCGTCGCGGAACGATGTGAACGGCGACTCGATACTGCTTCATTCGGACGAATCCTCTGGTTGCGGAGACGGTGGAGAGGTGGAGCCTGGTGGGATTGGTGGAGCGCTTCTACGTCTGAGCATCTGACCCATGCTGCGGCGCCGGCGGCGGCGTCGCTTGCGCAAAGAGAGGCCTTCGTTAGGCGCAGCGCCCGGCAGCGGTTCCTCGTCCTCGTCCAAGCCCTCCGGCGGGACCCTCGCGAGCAAGCCGACGAGCACTGTGCGGCCCAGTCCATAGATCACGTACGCCATCAGGGCCGGGAAGAAGAATTGTCGTGGGAGGAAGATCACGCCCACGACTGTGCCGAGCACGATGAGGGATCCCAGGATCTCGCGCAGCGTGCGGTATCCGATGACCGGGACTGCCGCATACGACACGTTGCTGATCATGAGGAAGCTGAGCCCCAGCATGATGTAGCGCAGCAGCACGTGCCACGGCAGATCAGCGATGATTGTCTGCGTGTACAGCGGTGTGTTGCTGAACCAGAGGTATGTCGCAAGCGTCATCCCGGCCATTGGACTCGGGAGCCCATGGAAGTGCGTTTTCGCTCTTCCTGCTTGCTCGATGTTGAATCGCGCGAGCCGAATCACCGCGCACGCGGCGAAAAGAAAGCTGAAGAGCCAGTCCCAACCCTCGCGGTTGAGCACAGCAAAGTAGACAACGAGCGCGGGCGCGAGTCCAAAGGAGATTGCGTCGACGAGCGAGTCGAGCTCTGAGCCGAAACGGCTGCCGGTGCGCGTTGCGCGTGCAATGCGCCCATCCAGTGCATCGGAGACGCCGCCTAACACGATATAGAGCGCGGCTCGGTTGTAATCGCCGCGCGACGCTTCGACGATCGCGAAGACGCCGAAGAACAGGTTCGCGAGCGTGAACCCGTTCGGCAGAAGAATCAGTCGAGGGCGACGCTCCAAGGCGCTCATTGCGGAAGCTTCGCCATGACGGTCGTCCCTGCTTCCGTGTGGTCCCCGGGTCGGACGAGCACTTCGGATTGAGCTGGAAGTAGGACGTCGACGCGGGAACCGAAGCGGATGATGCCCATGCGGTCGCCCTGTTCGACGGTTTCTCCTTCGCGCGAATAGTTCGCGATGCGGCGCGCGATCAAGCCGGCGATCTGCCTAACAAGCACGCGATGTTTCCCGCGTGCCTCCAGGCCGACGGACATCTGCTCGTTTTCCAGGCTCGCCTTTTCAGCCGCGGCGTGCAGAAACTTGCCGGGATTGTAATGCACGTAGCGCACCGTTCCCGAGACGGGATAGCGGTTCACGTGCACGTTGAAGACGTTCATGAAGATCGAGACACGCTTGGCCGGGCTGTGTAGAAAGGCCGGCTCGTCCACGTCAACGACGCTCACAACGCGCCCGTCCGCCGGCGCAATCACCAGGCTTTCACCGCGCTGCCCGGTGCGCTCCGGGTCGCGAAAGAAGTACGCGACCCAGAGTGCGAGGATCGAAACGATCGCGGCAATGGTCGTCCACATTACACCACCGCGTGCGGCGACGAGTCCCCAGGCCAGCAACGCGAGGACCACCGCTGCCGCGATGAATGGGCGACCTTCCCGCGCGAAAATCATGCGAGCGGGGTCACGTCCAGCGGACTTCCCGTTAGGCGACGATAGGCATCGAGGTAGCGTTCGCTCGTCGCGTCGACGACGTCAGGCGGAAGCGGCGGCGGCGGTGCGTCGCCGTTCCAGCGCCCAGCGCGACGTTCGCCGTCGAGATAGTCACGCAGTGGCTGCTTGTCGAAGCTCGGCTGCGAACGTCCGGGCTCGTAGCGATCGGCAGGCCAGAAGCGCGAGCTGTCCGGCGTGAGCACTTCATCGGCAAGAACCAGCTTTCCGTCCAATGAACCGAACTCGAACTTCGTGTCCGCGAGAATGATCCCGCGCGGTTCGGCGATGCGACAGCCGAAGTCGTAGACGAAGCGTGAGAGGCGTTCCAGATCAACCGCGACGGCGGGTCCAACGAGGTCGCTCACGGCGCCGGGAGTGATGTTCTCGTCGTGGCCATGCTCGGCTTTCGTCGCCGGGCTGAAGAGCGGCGGCGTTAGGCGCTCGCTCTCCTTCAACCCAGGCGGGAGCTGTTCTCCGGCCAGCGTGCCGCGCTCTTTGTATTCCTTCCACGCCGAGCCGGTGATGTAGCCACGGATGACGCACTCGATAGGCACGATGCGCACGCGGCGGCAGAGCATCGCGCGGAGCCGCAGCGCGTCGCGCGAGCTGTCCAAAGCGGGGACTTCGCGCGCGATTTCGTCGGCGTCGGCCGTAATCATGTGGTGCGGCACCTGCGACTCGAGTTGCGTGAGCCACCAGGCCGTGAGTTGCGTGAGCACTGCGCCTTTGTACGGGACGGCCTCGCGCATCACGACGTCGAATGCGGAGATACGATCCGTCGTCACGAGCAGCACTCGCTCGTCGTCGACCGAGTAGACGTCGCGCACTTTGCCGCGCCACGCCAAGGGAAGGGGAAGTGTCGTCGTGGCTATGGCGGTCATACGCGCACCTCCTCTGGAACATCGCTCGTCGGCGCCCCGGCGAGTATTGGCATCACAACCTCCGTAAGGAATTCGTCGACTTGCTCCAGGGCCCGTCCCACGAAGCGCTCAGGTTTGAGGACGGCGCCGATCTCGTCGAGCGGGACGGGGAAGTCCCGGTCGGCGGCTAGGCGCTGCAAGAGATCGTTAGGCTTGCCTTCGTCTTTGACCGCGCGCGCCGCGGCGATGCTATGACGCCGAATGACTTCATGCGCGTCCTGCCGGCTCATGCCGGCACGCACAGCGCGCACGATCAGCTCCTCCGTCGCCATGAAGGGAAGCTCGTCGCGCACGC
>CBQVAZ010000324.1:0-4759 GCA_967720205.1 uncultured Gemmatimonadaceae bacterium
GGATTGGCTCAGCTGGAAATCTTTCGTTAGGGTTTGACCCGCGACGACTGACACGGTGTCCTGCGCCGCACGATAACCGAGCCGGAGCACGACGATCTGGGCTCGCCCGGGACGTACGTTGACTAGCCGGAAGTCTCCCTGCGCATTCGTGGAAACCTCCAGTGCTGTGCCTGTGACAAAAACTCTGGCATCAGCGATGGGTTGGCTTGACGCGCGATCGACGATTTTCCCGGAAACGGTGCCGGTCTGCGCGAACAAAGAACTCGCGAAGAACATTGGCAACGCTCCCAGGCTGAAACGCCGTACCGCGCCTGCCATTCGCACAGACAGGTGCATACGAATCCTCCGATGGGTTGTAAGCTCCGCTCCGGGCGTATGGGCTACGGAACGGGGTCCATTCTTGGACGCAGCTAACCTAACCCGGGTCGAAGGCGTGTGTGACAACCGTAACAAGCGTTGACAGAACGTGAACTCTCGCTGCTCTTGGCGCTCTGTTTGCTTGCGAACGACTAGCGTCGTTAGACGCCTAGCGAGTCTGCCGTGAAATGCGCAGCTTGCCATCGGCTGCCTGACGCGCGGCGACCTCGAACCGGTTGTTGAAGTAGCCGCGGCGTAACGACTCCCACACGTAGCGCGCAGCGAACCAGCGCACCGTACGCCATTGCTCGACGTGTGCGTGCTCGTGCAGCAGCAGCTCCGGCGTTAGGTCGGCGTCGCTAGCGACCCAGACTGTTCGCCCTAGCGCAATCGCCGCAACGGACCGCGCACCGAGACACCAGCCGCCGACGCGTAGTGGCGCACCACCGCGCCGATAGCGCGCCGAACGCAGCTCTGGAAACTCGCGCAAAAGCCGCGGTTCCAGATCTATCGGCTCGCCGAACAGCCTCGCTGCCCACCGGAATAGCGCCATCGCTCTCCGTTCGCCTCAATAGTTAGGCGATCGCGTTCAAAGCGAACCACGACGTTCCCATCGCGATCGGTACGCAGCACGTGCGCCTGACGAGTCTCAAGCGCCGTGATGACGTCGTTCGATGGATGACCATACGTGTTGCCTTCACCCACAGAAACTAGAGCGACTCGCGGCCGCACAACATCGAGGAACGGCGGCGTGGAGCTTGTTTCGCTCCCGTGATGCCCGACCTTGAGCACGTCGGCTGTCAGTTGCGTGGTCCCGTAATGCCGCAGCAGCCACTCCTCTTCACCCGACTCGGCATCGCCCGTCATGAGCGCGCGCCAGCAGCCGGCATCGATGCGCGCCACGACGCTCGCCTCGTTAGGATCGCCCAGCTCCACGGCCCATGCAGAGTCCGGCGCCAGAAGACGAATCGACGCGCCCGGCACGGTCAACGAATCTCCGGGATGGCTGCGCCACCAATGCACACCGTAGCGCTGTGCCGCGACGAGAGCCGCGCGATAACTCCCGCTGGCAGTCACATAGCCGCCGTCGACGAATTCATTGGGTCGCGCGCGCTTCATCAGAGTCGCGGCGCCACCGACGTGATCGTCATGCGCGTGCGAGAGCACGAACGCGCGCACGTCCCCACCACGCCGCTTGAGATATGGGAGCACCGCGCGCTCTCCGGCGTCGCCGCTGCGCCAGGAATCCCCCGCGTCGAACAAGACCCACGAGCCGTCTGCCGCACGCAGTGCGAGCGCGTCACCCTGCCCCACATCGATCATGTGCAGCTCGACGGCACCGTTCCTTGGGAGCATGGGACTCCACGCGAGGACGAGCGACGCGCCGAGCGCGATGACGAACGGCCGCACCGCATGCCGGCTCAGCGCAGCGACGAGCAGGGCGACAGATGCGACGACGAGCGCTGCGCCGCCGAGCGGAGTGAACCCAATCTCCAGAGTCGCGTGCGGAACGCGTGCGAACCACGTCGCGCCTAGCGAGAACGCGTCCAGCAACACGCTCGATCCATCAGCCACAAGGCGCGCCAATGACTGAAACGGCGCCAGCGCCAGCGACAGGAAGAGGGCGGGCTGCAGCAATGTCACGATCGGGTTCATGACGAGATTGCTCGCCGGTGCCACGAGGCTCGTTCGTCCGAACGCGTACGCGGAAATCGGCATCGTAGCGACGCACGCGAGCGTCGTCGTTAGGAAGTTCGAGACAAGAGTGCGCTGCCATCCCGTTAGGTGCGCCGGAATCCAGCGTTCGCTGGCGCTACCTGACGCCACGAGGCCGACGATCCCCGCCATGCTGAGCTGATAGCCGAGGTCACGCACCGTGGACGGCTCGGCGAGCGGCAACAAACCGCCAAGCGCGACGATGGCCCAACCCGACGTTGGGCGCTGTATCACGCGCGATATCGCGCCGGCGCCGAGCATGACGGCTGCACGCACGGCAGGTGCGGGCGCGCCGATCATGGCGACGTACGCAGCCGTTAGGCTGAGTGCGCCCGCAGCGATACCGCGTGGCGGCAGCCGTATGACAGCGAAGAGCAACTGAATGGCCGCAAAGATGATCGCGACGTGCAGTCCCGACACAGACAGCATGTGCACAAGACCGGAATCAGCGAATGCATCGCGCACGCTACGCTCGATCTCACCCTGCTCGGCGATGAGAAGGGCGCGCACCAGTGCGCGGTGTTTGGGATACAGCCGATCGATTGTCGCGCCAGAGCGGGTTCGCGCGCGCTCGAGGAGCGACGGCGGCATGATCTCGCTGACAACCGCGTCGCGCAGCTGGATGCGATCGCCAAGGCGCACGAGCGCGCCTTCGACGCGCGCTCGGCTCCCAGGGTGCACTCGTCCTTGCTTGACTTGGACGCTGACTGGAGTGCGACAGCCACGTTGCACCCAACGGCCGCGCCACCACGCGCCGGCGGGGTCACCCGAAAGCTCCACGAGCCACAGTTGCTGTACCGCGATGCGCGTTAGGCACGCTGCCTCACTGCGACGCGATGCCGCGGCCCAGACGATGGCGCCGGCGCCGAGCGCGGCGAACAGCGCGACGTCGCGCGAGCGGCGCCAGCCGGCCCACGCGACGCACAAACAGCATAGCGCGAGCCCCCAAAAAGCCGCGCCGCCGAACCCGATTAGGAGTCCAGCGGCTATTAGGGCATAAACAACAGCGATTGTTGGCAAGCTCTTAGTTCTTAGTTCTTAGGTCCTTGGCCCTCCGCACCCCGGGGCCGTAGCTAAGAGCTAAGAGCTAAGAGCTACGACTTGACTTCCTCGTTATGCAGCGGGTTCTTCGCCACACGGTGCATCGCGTCGAGCACGACTACCGCCACCTCGGCTCGCGTCTGTTCCAACGTCAACGCAACGCGCGTGACAGCGGAGCCGACGGTCGTGCCAACGTAGCGCGGACGAAGATGATTCATCGTGTGCCGAAGCACGTCATCCTCGCATTGCGAGCAGTGACAAAAGCCCTCGCCTGCCTCGCGCTCGCGCACCTGCGCGTACACTTCACGAACCACTTCTTCGATCGCGTTGATCATCCGGCCAAGGGCAACGAGACTCGCTCTGCCAATGGGGCACCGATAAAGGTAGATCCAGTCGTACCCGTCAGTTCGACGGTCACATAACGACCGATCATTTTATCGTCGCCGGGTACAAGCACGGTTTTGTGATCTCGCGTACGAGATTGCAGTAGCTCACCGCGCTTCGCCCACTTCTCGACGAGTACCTCTCGGCGCTGCCCGAGAAGCGCAAGATTCCGCTCGCGGGCAACAGAGCGCACGACATGGATTAGACGCGCCAAACGCTCCGACGCCACTGAATCGGCGACGCTGTCGGATGGCGGCATCCTCGTGGCCGGAGTCCCCTCGCGTGGCGAGAAAATGAACGTAAAGGCATCGTCGAAACCCACCTCGCGCACCGCGGACACTGTTTCCTCGAAGTCCGCTTCTGTTTCGCCAGGGAACCCGACGATGATGTCCGTCGTGAGCGAGATCGTCGGGATGGCCGCGCGCAAGCGCTCGGCCGTGCGGAGGTATTCCTCCCGCGAGTAGCGCCGCAGCATGCGCTTCAAGACGCGCGATGAGCCGCTCTGCATGGGCAGATGCACGTGCTCGCAGATCGCACGCACGGAGGCCATAGCCTCAATAACCCTATCGGAGAAGTCGCTGGGGTGCGGCGAAGTGAAACGCACGCGACGGATCCCCTGCACCGCGCCCACGGCGCGCAGAAGATCCGCGAAGTCATGCTCGCCGTCGTTGTACGAATTCACCGTCTGACCGAGGAGCGTGACTTCCGTGATGCCATCGGCAGCGATGCGTTCTGCTTCGCGCACGACGTCGGCGAGCTTGCGACTCCGCTCCGGACCTCGCGTCATCGGCACGATACAGTACGTGCATTTGTAATCGCAGCCGCGCTGCACGGGGATCCACGCACGCACCTTGTCGAAGCGCTTGGGCGTGAAGTCCTCGTAATGCTCCTCCATATCGAATGTCGTCACGGCCGTCCGCTCACCGCCGCGCGCATTCGCGACCAGCGTGGGCAGTGCGCGATAACCGTCCGGGCCAATAACGAGGCTCACGTGCGGTGCGCGCTCGAGCAGCCGGGGACCTAAGCGTTGTGCCATACAACCTGTGACTCCAACGATGCTGTCGCTCTTCATCCGTCGCTTGAGATCGCCCAGCCTGCCGATCACGCGTTGCTCCGCGTGGTCGCGAATGGCGCATGTGTTCACGAGAATCAGATCGGCGCCATCCGGCTCCTCGACGTGGCGATAGCCAGCGGCGGCGAGCGCGCCGAGCATCAGCTCGGTGTCGCTCACGTTCATCTGGCAGCCGTACGTCTCGATGTA
>CBQVAZ010000325.1:0-4759 GCA_967720205.1 uncultured Gemmatimonadaceae bacterium
TCGGGTGTGCGTGCGTAGCTTCCGATTGATGTGGTGCAGGTGGTTTCGAAGCGTCTGACCGGAAATACGCAGCTTGCGAGCAATCGCCGCGGAGCTGCGGCCTTCGGCGAAGAGCTTGAGGATGCGGAGCTCCTGCGCGGAGAGCGCCTCGACCGCGGCGTGGTGCGACGCATCGTGGGCGAGTGAAACGAGCTCGCGGGCGGCATCCAGCATGCGGCTCAAGAGTTCCTCGTTACGGCGCTGTTGATGGATGTCGCGCGCCAAGCGCACGAACAGCCGGCGCCCGGTTCGCGGGTTGTCGAAGACTATCGTCGAGACGTTCACCCAGATCCGGCCGCCGGACCGCGTGCGTGCTTCAAGGTCGAAGTTCGGAATGCCACCGGACGCGCCATCCCGACGCCGGATCGCCACGTCAGCACCGCCCGCGAGCGCGCGCGTGCCTAACGCGTCGCGCGCCTCGAGCACGTCGTCGATGTTGCGGCCCAGCACGTCGCTCGCGCGGTACCCGAACAGCCGTTCGGCGGCTGCATTCCAGGAGCAGATCTCGCCGCCCTCGGTGACCGTATACGCGGCATCTGCCGTATGCTCAAGCACCGCGAACAACTCCGTTTCGAGCATCGCTCTCCTTGCTTGCAGCGGCATCGGAGATGCTAGTGCGTCTGGGCCGCGACGGCCAGTCGGTTGTTTAAACGCCCAAGTGGGAGCGAGCGTGCGCAACGGCCCGGCGTTGGCCGGGCCGTTGCCATCACGCACATCCGTGCCGCGTTTGCTCGAAGTTTTACGTATCGACTTTAATGCGGCGTCCCCGTTCACGTTCTGAGAACGGCACGGAGATCTCGAGCACGCCATTCTTGAATGACGCGGCTATCCTGTCCTCCTCCGCGCCCTCAGGAAGCGGGAATGCACGATAGAATGTGCCGTAATTGCGCTCCGTGCGCAGGAATCCGTCGCGCTTTTCCTCGTGTTCCTGTTTACGCTCTCCCGAAATCGTCAGCAGCCCATCACCGACGGAGACGTTCACGTCGTCAGGCTTGAGCCCAGGAAGGTCGGCGCGGAAAACGATCGCGTTAGGTTTCTGGATCGTCTCGACCGGCGGTGTCCATGCCGGCCACAAGTCCACGCCTCCCCGCGCGCCGCGCGGCGTCGTTGTGCCTAACGCGGTCGCTCGGCCTCCGAGTCCATCGATGAGCCGATCGATTTCCTCGCTCATGTTGCGCATGAGCTCCCAAGGGCTCACGGCCATACCCGGGCGGAAATGACCCAGCCAGCCCCGTCGCGGGGACCCCACGGCGCTCGGCTCAGTCGCCGCAGGAAGCGGCCGAGAAACTTCTCCTCTACTCGTACTCTGCTGCGTCGGCGAGTCAGATCGTGCGTCACTCGACGCACCTGTATTCTCCTGTGGGTTTCGCATTCGCTAGTACCTCCTCGTCTCAAACGGGAGCGTACACGGTCGGGTCGACCGTGAGCTTGTTCTCGACTTCAGTGATGCCCTGAGCATTGCGCGCCGCACGCTCCGCATCGCGATACTCCGCGAAGGAGTGCACAGTCCCCCTCAGTATTGCCTTGTTGCCGACGATATCGACGGTGATGCGATCGGCATCGAACTGCGCACCGCGCTGCAGTGCATCCTTGATCGTGTGCTTAACGTCCGACGGCGCTGGAACGGGCTTCACCATAACGAGGTTGGAAACGCCTTTCACGCCCGTTAGGTAACGCACGGCGCGTTCTGCGGCCTCCTTCTGGTAAAACCAATCGACGTTCCCCTCGAGTATGATCGATCCCTTCTCGACCTTCACTTTGATGCGATCCGGTGGGACCGAGATGTTCCACTTGAGAGCGTCAATCGCGACGCGCGCGATGTCGGGATCGGCTCGCGTCGAGCTTGAAGGCAGCTTCACCTCAAGATCATTGGCGAATGCCTTCACGCCTCTGACCTTGCTTGCGACGCTTTCTGCTTTCCACTTGTCCGAGTAGCTGTCGACGAACCCTGCCAGCGTCACTACACCGTCGCGCATGGCAACGCCGATGTCGTCATCGCGTAGGCTCGGCTCCCACTTGAGTGCGGCAATCACGTCTTTCTGAATGTCCGCGTCGTTATGAAACATGATATGCTCCTCCTCAGTCCGTGAGTTGTGCAGACTCTGCCTAACAAGTATTTCGGCAGATCCCACGCATGATCGAGTATCCGGTGTTCCTGCGCTATCATCGAAGGGCGAAGAACGCCTTCCGAATCATCTGACAGCACGTTTCGCGTTGTCCCGATGTCGGACACGGCCTTGGGAGGCGTACAATGGCCCGAAATAAGCGGTGCATATCACGCCACCTCTGACGGAGCTCACATGCCGGCCACCACGAAAATCCCGAGCGAGCGTCTCGCCGGATACTTCGACGCCATGACCAAGCGGTTCATACGCGATAATGCCCCTGAGACCATCGACGCCGAAATTGTAGGGCCCGACATCGGACATCAGGAAACCATGCGCGGAGCCAGGCTCGAGGGGATTACTTACGATTCACACTCCGAGACGCTGGAGATCGCGCTCGACGTCGGCGACCACCGCGTGGTTCATCCGCGCGAAGTCTGGGTAACGGAAGAGCCTAACGGGTTCCCGACTAGCATTGAGGTCGTGCATCAGGACGGCGCCCGCGAAATCATCGCCGTGAAGCGGACTGCGGCAGACCGGCGTCCGCCGAGCTCATTCGATGCGCCGCCGCCGTGACGGCAGAGTCGCAAATCAGTTCTTAGTTGGAGTCGACGCGATTGGACGAGCGCGCTGGGCGCGGCGCTCGGCTGCCAACGTGAACCAAAACACGCTACCGCGGCCGAGCGTGCTTTCCACATGCAGAATGCGGCCGTGAGCTTCAACGAGCCCACGGGCGATCGCGAGACCGAGCCCGACGCCACCGCTTGCGCCGGGCTTGGCCTGCCAGAACCAATCGAAAACGAGTGCCAACTCGTCTCGCGATATTCCCGGTCCGTTGTCAGCAACTGCAACACGCACCGCCTTGCGGCCGGTGGTCGCGCGCTCCACGTCGCTGAGCGCCGAGTCGCATGGCAGGGCGGAAAGCACAACCCGTCCGCCGGTCGGAGTGAATTTCATCGCGTTGCCGAGCAGGTTCGCCAAAACTTGCAACAGACGCGCGGGATCGGCGTCGACACGAGGGAGATCGCTCGAGCTCTCGATGACGAAATCGAGTCGATGGTCGGCGGCGACAGGCTCGAACATCGCGCGCGCCGACGCGAATACGTCGGAGAGAAGAGTCGGCGTTCGTTCAAGTACTAGGTGCCCTGCATCGAGGCTCGCTCGGTCGACCAAGTCTTGCACGATCTGATGCATCAGCGCCGATGAGCGCTGGATGATCTGCGCCATGTGCCTAACGCCTTGGAGGGAGGCAGGCTCCGGCTCGAGCAACGCGCTCGCGCACATGTCGATCGTGCTGAGCGCACTGCGCAGCTCATGTGAGACTATCCCCAGCGCGCGATCGCGCTCGATGACCGTGCGCTGCGCCTGATAAAGGAGCTCCTCACGGTCGGCTTCGTTGCGCTGCTGCGTGTTCATTCGACCTCGCGTCCGTGAACAACGGAAGTGACCGTTTGCGCCCCGAGGATGCCGGCCTCGATCGCAAAGCGGACGTAGTCGGTTCGGTGCTGCAACCCGAGCTTGTCGCGGATACGATGCTTGTAGGCGTCGACAGTCTTGCTGCTGAGACGAAAATGGCGCGCGATTTCGGCGCCGTTGTAGCCCTCGGCGACCATACGCAGCACGTTCTGTTCGCGCTCGCTCAGCGAGTGAAATTTTTCGTGTGCCGAGTCGGCCGTCTGGTGCGGAACAATTGCCGCGGCGAGGAGGCGTGCGGCAGCGGGACGCACATATACCTCACCCGCGGCCACAACACGGATCGCGTCGACGAGATCTCGTGACGCCGCCTCCTTCGACAAGTAACCATGCGCGCCGGCCGCGAGCAGAGCCAGGAGCCGCTCTTGCTCTGCGTGCACGGTCAGTATCAGCACGCGCACGTTAGGCACGGCTCGTTGCAACTCTGCGAGAGCCGTTTCTCCATCGCCGCGAGGCATGTCGAGATCCAAAACGACCACGTCAGGAGGGCTTCGTCGCGCCAGAGCGAGCGCAGTAACGCCGTCTCCGGCTTCGGCGACCACACTGATGTCTGGCGCATTGCGCAGCACGAGGCGCAATCCTTCGCGCACAATCGCGTGGTCGTCCACGAGCATAACGCGGATGTCGTTCTCGCTCATCGGCACGCCTCGGCGTGCGGTCGAGCCTGTTGCCATCGAAGCATTGAGCAGCGCGAGTTCATCGCTGCTGGGGCTCACGCCCCACGTGGGCGATGTTCGCATTATCAGAATCTAGTGCCGGCAGGTGCACGAGGCGAACGCGACTGAACGACCGATGCGTGAGAATGGCGGAGGCCGGCACAGCCACCGCTCGCCAGCGCCTGCTGACAAACTTGTTAGGCGCTAGCTTCGCACTAAAGACGCTGGAAGTGTACTTAGACTGGACGCTCGTTAGGCAGAGTGTCGATCAGGTCGCTTACGCTCACGGGACTATGCGCTCGATCCTCGGCAGATTCCGCGCGGTCAACAACGCGTTCAGCGGATCCAGCTCGCGGGCGATCCAGCGATCGAAATCTTTCGAGACATCGCCGAGCTCGCGTCCGATCGCCGTCCCTCGCTGCACCTGCGTGGCCGACGGCCGACCTTCATAGTTGATGACATTGCCGTAAAGCTCTGTCAGGTTCT
>CBQVAZ010000326.1:0-4754 GCA_967720205.1 uncultured Gemmatimonadaceae bacterium
GCTTGTCACGTTAGGCGACGGCCGCCTTGCCGCGGGGAGCGCGCCGCACCTTGCCAGCGTGAATGCACCGAGTGCACACCCTAACGCGTACTGTCTTTCCTTCATGAACCACGCGCACGACCTGCAGGTTTGGCTTGAAGACGCGGCGGGTCTTGTTGTTCGCGTGCGAAACGTTGTTGCCGAAGGTGACGCCCTTGTGGCAGACGAAGCAGCGGCTGCGATTGATCGGCACTGGTCTACTCCGGCATCAGCTCGATGCGAGCCATCTCGGCACCATCGCCCTTGCGTGCGCGCGTCTTGAGGATGCGCGTGTAGCCGCCCGGACGCTTGAGATAGCGCGGACCGATGTCCTTGAAAAGTTTGTCGGCCGCTTCGCGCTTTTGAATGTGACGCGACGCCAGGCGACGATCGTGCAGCGTCCCTGACTTGGCCTTGGTGATGAGGCGTTCGACGAACGGGCGCAGCTCCTTCGCCTTCGCTTCTGTCGTTTCGATCCCACCGCTCTCGATGAGCGACGTGGCGAGGTTGCGCAGCAGGGCGAGCTTCTGCTCGCTCGTGCGCCTTAGCTGACGGCCGGCTTTACGGTGTCGCATAAACGCTATTCCTCTTCGTCGTCCGGAGCCTGGGCAGCGGCGCGGCTGGGCGGCGTTCCCCAATCGATGATGCGGACGCCCTCGCCGTTCTCCTCGTAGCGCATCCCGAAGTTGAGCCCTTCGCGCTCGAGCAGGTCGGCGATCTCCTGCAGCGACTTCTTGCCGAAGTTCTTGACCTGGAGGATCTGGTTTTCGGTTTGGCGAACCAGATCGCCTAACGAACGGATGTTGGAGTTCTTGAGCGAATTGACGGATCGGACTGAAAGCTCCAGCGCGTCGATCGGCGTCTTGAAGAGCGACGCCAGCCGCTGCGCATCCGCGTTGCTCCCCTCACCGCCACCGCCAACCGGTGCCGACGAGTGGGAGCCGAACGATGCGAAGTACTGGAAGTGCGTCTGCGCGAGCGCGGCCGCGTAACTGACCGCTTCCTCGGGCGAGATGGTTCCGTTCGTTTCGACCGTGAGCGTGAGCAGATCGTAGTCAGTGCGCTGTCCGACGCGTGTCTCGGCCACCGTGAAGTTGGCGCGGCGGACCGGGTTGTAAATCGCATCGATGCGAACGAGGTCGACTGGGAGACCACGATCGACGTCGTGCTGATCGGCTTCGACGTAACCGCGTCCCTTGTTGATGAACAGCTCGACGTTAATGTCGCGAGAGTCTTGCAGCGTGAAGAGGTGGTGCTGCGGGTTCACGACGCGCGCGGCGGCGTTGAGCTCCGCATCGCCGGCGAGCACAGGCCCCGCATCCGACTTATGGATACGGAGAACGGCTTCGTCGACGTCGGGTGGGAGCGTGAGGACCATCGCTTTGAGGTTGCCGATGATCTGATGCACGTCTTCGACGACGCCAACGATTGTCTGATGCTCGTGCACGACACCGTCGATGCGGAAGCCCCAGACGGAGGCGCCGGGCAGCGACGACAGCAGCATGCGCCGCATGGCGTTGCCTAACGTGTGTCCGTAGCCCCGCTCCAGCGGCTGTAAACGAAACTCGGCCCAGTTCGCGTTGTCATCCTTGCGGTTGACTTCGACGAGTTGCGGCCGAACGAGTCCTTTGAGATCGATTTGTGCCATAGTTGAGAAATCCCTGCTGGTCCGCTCAGGGTTCGTCCCTGGCGACGCCCCACCTCGCCCCTAACGCGCGGTAGGCTCGTAACGGAGTTAGGGTCCGGACCCTACTTCGAATACAACTCGACGACCAGCTGTTCCTGAGCGGCGATCGGAATCGCAGCCCGCTGCGGTCGTTCGAGCATTCGTCCACTGATTGACTCTCTATCGACAGCGAGCCAGGCCGGCGTCGCGCCACGCGCCGCTTGTTCGAGCGACGCACGCACGGCCACGAACTCGCGCGCGTGCTGCCTAACGCGGACTTCCTCGCCCGGCGTCACCTGGTAGCTGGGAACATCCACGCGCCGGTTGTTCACCTCGACGTGACGGTGGCGAATGAGCTGGCGCGCCGCCTTGCGGCTCGACGCGAAACCCATGCGGTACACCATGTTGTCGAGTCGGCTCTCGAGCGCGGCCAACAGGTTGTGGCCGGTGATCCCAGGTAGCGTAGTGACTTTTGTGAACGTATTGCGGAACTGCTGCTCGGACACGCCATAGATGCGCTTGATCTTTTGCTTCTCGCGCAGCTGCTTGGCGTATTCGGATGCCTTACGACGGCGCGCCTGAGTCTGCCCATGCTGACCGGGCGGATACGGGCGACGTTCGACGGGGCACTTCTCGGTGAAGCACTTCGTTCCTTTGAGGAAGAGCTTCGTCCCTTCGCGACGGCACAGTTTGCAGCTCGGACCGGTGTAGCGCATACCTACACTCTCCGGCGCTTGGGCGGCCGACAGCCGTTATGCGGAATCGGCGTGACGTCGCGAATTGACTTCACCTGCAAGCCGGCGGTCGCGAGCGCCTGAATCGCGGACTCGCGTCCACTGCCAGGCCCTTGCACGCGCACGTGCACACGGCGAACACCTAACGCGAACGCCTCCTTGGCTGCCTGCTCCGCGGCCACGGTGGCTGCGAACGGCGTCGACTTCTTGGACCCCTTGAAGCCCGCCTTCCCTGACGTTCCCCAGGAGATCGCATTCCCCGAGGCGTCGGTGATCGTAACGAGCGTGTTGTTGAACGTGGCGTTGATGTGCGCGATGCCTTCCGCGTCGATCACACGCTTTGCTTTCTTGCCAGTTGCCATAGCCTACTTGGTTACCTTCTTCTTTCCGGCGATTGCGCGCCGCGGTCCTTTCTTCGTGCGCGCATTGGTGTGCGTGCGCTGGCCTCGAACGGGGAGGCCGCGCCGGTGGCGATTGCCACGATACGATCCGATATCCATCAGCCGCTTGATGTTCATCGCGACTTCTGTGCGCAGAGCGCCTTCGACGCGATGATCCTTTTCAATCGCCTGACGCAGGCGATTGATGTCGGCGTCGGAGAGATCTTTCACGCGCAGCGCGTCGCTCACGCCAGTCGCCGCGAGAATTCGCTGCGCTGTCGGACGACCGATGCCGTAGATATACGTTAGGCCGATCTCCACTTTCTTTTCACGCGGGAGATCGACGCCTGCGATGCGAGCCATGCTACCCCTGCCGTTGTTTGTGCTTGGGGTTTCGTTTACAGAGGATGTAGATCGTGCCCGCGCGACGTACGACTTTGCAGTACTCGCAGATCGGTTGCACGCTGCTGCGGACTTTCACCTAAGCCTCGGGTTCTATAGACAAGCCCCCAAGCCTAATAGACTTAGGTCATTCCTTCAAGGCTGAATTTAGTTCGGCGCTGAGGCGCTGCATCGCCTCCACCGGATCGGCAGCGGCCGTGACCGCTCGGCCAACCACGACGTAGTCAGCGCCGGCACGGACAGCGTCTGCCGGGGTCACCACTCGGGCCTGGTCGTGCGACGCACCTTCCGAGAAGCGGATTCCGGGCACGACTAGCAACAGCTGCCTTCCCAGCTCCTTCCGGACGGCGGCTGCTTCGTGACCTGAGCAGACGAAACCGCCGACTCCGGCGTCGACTGCGAGGCGCGCGAGCCTGAGGACCTCGTCCTGCACGTCAACCTTGCTCGATCTCCCCCAAGAGGCCGCGACCGCGGTGGCGTCGAGCGAGGTCAGCACCGATACCGCGACGACGCGGCATTCCGGTGAAGCGGCCTCGACAGCTGCGCGAAGCATCGCCATTCCCCCGCTGGCGTGGACCGTGGTCATCGCGACGCCCATATCGGCGGCTGCGGCGACGGCGCTCGCGACCGTGTTGGGGATGTCGTGGAATTTGAGGTCCAGAAAGACGTCGCACTGCCGCGCGCGGATCGCCGAGACGATCTCCGGGCCGGCTCGGGTAAACAGCTCGCTGCCGACTTTGTAGTAGCGCGCCGCTTGATCCAGCCGCTCGACCAACGAAAGCGCCGCGCCTAACGACTTGACGTCGAGCGCGACGATCGGCGTCACGTTCACGCCGGCCACTCCAGCGTCCCGCTCAGCTCACTGATCGCGGACACGTCATGAGCCGCGCACCAGCGACCAAGCTCGCGCACGATGCGTTCCGGCGTTCGCGGATCGCGCAGGGCAGCCGTTCCGACACCGACGGCCGCGGCACCGGCGATGATGTATTGCAGCGCGTCCAGCGCCGTGGCCACGCCGCCGAGTCCGATGATCGGCGCCTTCGTCGCGCGATAAACCTTGAATGTCGCGAGTACGCCGATGGGCAGCAGCCCCGGTCCACTGACGCCTCCAGTGCCGAATCCTAACGCGGGGCGCCGGCGCTCGACGTCGACGACCAGGCCGGGGAGCGTGTTGACGAGGGTGAGACCATCGGCGCCGGCATCGAGCGCTGCTTTCGCCGCGCCAACGATGTCCTCCAGCGTCGGAGACAGCTTGACGAACAATGGCTTTGTCGTCGCGGCGCGCACATCGCGGACCAGGCGCGAGAGCACGGCACGATCGGCCCCGAATTCGGTTCCGCCGGCCGTCACATTCGGACAGCTGACATTGAGCTCGAACGCGTGTGCGCCGGCGGAATCGGAGAGACGCTGGACGACGCGCGGAAAGTCATCGGGTGTCTTTCCCACGACGTTCACGATCACGCGTGCGCGTTTCACGTGCTCGGCGAGCCAGGGGAGGTGTGTTTCGCGAACGGCTTCGACGCCGGGGTTCGCCAGTCCAACGGCGTTGATCAT
>CBQVAZ010000327.1:0-4751 GCA_967720205.1 uncultured Gemmatimonadaceae bacterium
TTTCTTGAGCACGACCTTGCCGTCGTTGACAACTGCGTAGGCGACACCAGGAATGCGCCGCTCGCGCATTTCGCGCGTGATGAGCGAGTCGATGGCCGCGGTGCTCTGCGCGGTGATCGTTGCAGGCGCGACAAGAATCAGCGCCGCACAAAAAAGACGGGGCGTGAGCATGTCCGTCAGACAGCCCACGCCCGGCATCAGTTTATGTCCTATCCCCTATCCCCTATCCCCTATCCCAATCCCCTATTTCCTATGCTCCTCTATTGAGGCAGCCGGTAAACTTCGGATTGTTCTTCTCCGAGATCGGCAGCGCGATGTTCACGTCAGTGCCGCGCGTGAGGTTGTCCTTGTGGTACGCTCCCGTCGGGAAGACTGTCTCCGCCGCTCGGTTGTACTGCCGGATCATGCGTCGCAGATCCCCAACGCGATGCGCCGTCGCAAACAATGCAAACGCGCGCTCCCGGAACATCAGATCGACGCGCGCGGCTGCAGCTCCCGGATCCGTAACGGTTGTCATTGCATACGGCGCCCGAGCTTCGTTCAACTTCGTAAGCCACAGCGCTGTATTGCTCGCTTGCAGCGCCGCCTCGGCTTCGATCAATCGCGCTTCGACTCCGCTCGCGATTGTGACCGACGCATCGAATCCGTTGTACTTGCGGAAGTAATAGCGCGGCGTGCGCTGGTCGAAGCGCGAAGGAGATCCGTCGCCGTCGATAGGCACTCGCGGATCGCCTGCGGTCGCGAAGTCGAGTCCATTCCCTCCTTCACGATCCGATACGAGCCAGGAGTCCAGGTTGTACATGTAGTTATGCGGGAAGAGCTTCTGCCGCTCTGTCTTGGTGCTGTGCTGGGTGTTGTACACGAATGACGTCGGCACATTCGCAACAGCCGCCGCGGCCTGCGTGAACTGCGCGTTGTTGAGCAGCGCTCTCCCACGCAGCACAGCGACGAGGTTCGCGATGCGCGCATTGCCAGCCGTGTTCTGCGCTGCCAGATCGAGCTTGGCGATCGCTGCTTGCATCAACTGCTGCGTGGTCAGCGGCTCGCCGTAGAGCAGCTCCGGTTCTGTTGCGCCTAACGGGGCACCGGCGCAGTACGCTTCACCGAGCACGATGATCTCGGCGGCGGATATGGCGTACATCTCTCCGATCCGTGCATCGGCCGCCGTCACAACGGCCTTGAGCGCCTCCGCGGCGCGATCGGCCGCCGTTCGCGTTCGATGTTGGTCGAGATAGGTCTGCAGCCACGCGCCGTTGGACTCGCGCACGGCGCGCAGGTCCATCTCGCGGATTTCAGGCGGTGTCCCACCGAAGCGGAACTCGTCGCTCATGAACCCCGTGGCGATGACGAGGCCGATCCCCGCTCCTCCTCCGTTACCCCCGTCGTGCGATACTGCGAAATCGCCTAACGCCCCGGCGTAGAGTGCCGCGGCGCCTTGCAGGTTGCCGCTCAAGCCACCCGGATCGATGAAATCCGGCCGAGCGGCGTCGAGCAATCTTTCCGTCGAGCATGCGGTCGCGGCCAGAGCTGCCACGACGACCAGGCTCCCGCGCACATGCGCGAGCGCGTGCGAGATCTTCGTTAGGTTTCTCATGGCAGTCACCTAGAAAGCGAGGTTGAGGCGGACGGCATACACACGCGGCTGCGCCAACTGCACGAAGTTGTAGTTCGGGCCGTCCGAGCCCGATGTGTTGTTCTCGGGATCCCAACTATTGAAGTCGGTCCAGGTGACGAGGTTGCGCGCCGTCAAAACGAGCGTCGCCTGACTCGCGCGCACTCGGCTCAACCAATTCGTTGGGAGCGCGTACGTCGCCGATAGCTCACGCAGCTTCACGAAGTCCGCCTTTTCAGCGTACGCCGCGAAGGCGCGCGGTCCGGCGACGGCCTTGGCCTGCTCCTCGAGGTTGAAGCCCTTCACGTGCAACGCCGCGCAGTTCTGCACGAACGCGCACTGGAAGAGGTTGTTCACGTTATGCGAGACGTAACCGCCGCGATAATCCACGAGCGCGGAGAGTCGGACCCTGTCCTTGAAGAGGCCGACGGTGTTCGACGCCGTGAGCGTTCGCGTTGGAACGGTGCTGCCGTTGAAGACAGCGGTGTCCGTGACCGTGACTTCGTTAGGCTCGATCGTCCCGTTCTTGTTCGCGTCGCTGAACCCCGTGAGCTTCGGCCACCAGAGTCCGAAGAGCGGATACCCCGGCCGGTTCTGGAAGCCGAATCCGGTGAGCGGCGGGATGCCCGGCGCCAGTTCTTCCAGCCGGTTCTTGTTCCACGAGGCTTCCAGGCCGAGGTCGTAGCGCAGATTGACGCGATCGAGGACGCGTGCGTTGATCGAAACCTCCGTCCCCTTGTTCGTTACGACGCCGACGTTCTCCACACGCGCGCCGCCTGCACCTAACGAACCTGGCAGCGGACGGTTGATCAGGGCGTCTGTCGTCTTCTTGTCGTAGTACGTGAGAACCACGGACACGCGGCTCCGCAGGGTGGTGACGTCGAAGCCGGCTTCGATCTCGCGCGAGCGTTCCGGTTTGATGTTGCTGTTGCCAAGCGCGCCGAACGTTACCGATGGCACGTCGCCCAGGCCGAACACGGACGACGTCGTGGGTGCGAGGTAGGTGATCGCCGCGGCGGCGCCCGGCTGCTGTCCGGATTCGCCTAACGCGCCGCGGAAGCGCACCTGATTGAGCCACGTGGCGTCGTTGCTCTCGAGCGCGACGTACGATACGGCGAGCTTCGGATACACGATCGCGCCGAAATCGCCGCCGAACGCGCTGTTCTGGTCTCGCCGCAGCGCTCCGGTCAAATACAGCTTCTCGCGCCAGCCGAACTGCTGCTCGATGTACGTGCCGTAGGACACGGTTTCGATTGTCTGCTCGCCTGACGTCTTATCGGCGCCGGCGTCGATCGTCGTACCACCAGGCGGAAGCGTCTGCGCTGTGTTGAGCGTCCCGTAACGGCCGTCGCGATTCCATTGCGCGCCGACCGCGGTCTTCGAGCTGATCGCGTACCACGGCAGCGTGAACGACGCCGACGCGTTGAGGTCCACCGAGTACTTCAGGTTGTTCCACTTGTTGATCGTGCGCACTCCTGTGCGTTCGATGCCGCAGATGCGGCACCCCTGACCGTTCGCGACGTCGGCTTGATCGTTGAACTGCATCCAGTCGAGACCGACCGTCGCTCGTGTGTTGAGCCAATCCTGCGGGCGATAATGCAGCGTACCGCTATTGATGAATTGATTCGTCACGCGCGACACGCTCTTGGAGAAGCCGTCGCGTGGCGGCGCGAAGCCCCAGTGGCTCGCAAGCGCCGGATTCGGAATCCCGTACATCGCGGAGCCGACGACGCCCTGCAGGTTGTCACCGGTCTGCGGCAGCAGGTTGTACGAATAGACGTAGCCTGACGAGAGGTTTACTTCCGACGTCTGGCTCAGCGTTAGGCCGAGGTTCGAGCGGAGACTTGTCTTCGTAAGCTGGTTCGGGATTTGTTGTCGCCGCGGGATGTGATCTATGCCGCGCTCCTTGAAAAGCGAATCGCGCTCCGAGTCGGGCATGCGCAGCAGCCCGTTCTCGTTCTCCCAGTCGCCCGAGACGAAGTAGCGCATGGACTCGTTCCCGCCGGACACCTGGGCGCCGTATTGCTGACGCTGGCCTGTGCCGATCGGTGAAGTCTCCTTGTCTTCCAGAAGGTTGCGTGAGAACACCTGCTGGATCGTGCACTGGCCGGCGACGGCCTGCCACTGCAGGCAGTTCCGCAGCGAGCCGTTAGGCGCCGCACCGCGCGTGTAATAGATCGACGGGTACTCCGCCGGATCCTTTGAGATGCCGCCTTCGGCATACGTATTCCATTTGGGCGGACCCGTGCGACCGCGTTTCGTCGTTATGACGATCACGCCATTGGCAGCCTGCGTCCCGTAGAGAGTCGCCGCCGACGGTCCCTTTACGATCTCGATGTTCTCGATCTCTTCCGGGTTCAGGTTGTTCATGAAATTCGGACGCCCGCCGCCGATGTAGAGCGTGCCGCCGAGCGTGGGGCTCGACTGCTCGATCCTCACGCCGTCGACGATGATGAGCGGATCGTTCGACAGTGACGCCGAGCTCAAGCCGCGGATGCGGACGCGCGAGCCGCCACCGACAGTCCCGTTCGACGCAATCAGCGTGACGCCCGCCGACCGACCGTTCAGCAGATCCTGGAAGTTCGAGATCGGTTGCTCCATCACGACTTTGGGTGCGTCCAGGTGCGCGATCGCGTGCCCCAGCTCTCGCGTGAGCTGTTCGCCAGTAGCCGTGGTGACGACACTCTCGAGCTGGTAGGGCGCCCTCGTTAGGGCGAAGTTCGCTGTGGTCGGCGCCCCCGCTCGCACCGTCACGCCTTGCAGCATCGACTGGTAGCCCAGTCGGACGAGGCGGAGCTGGTAGGTGCCGGGCGCGATGCGCTGGATCGAATAGTTGCCGTCGGCGTTTGTGATCGCGCCGATGGTGCTTCCATCGATGCGCACCTGCGCCGCGTCGACAGGTTGCCCCGTTTCTCGATCGGTCACTCGGCCGGTGATGCGCGCGGTGGTTCCTTGGGCGAGCGCCGGCGAGGCGAGCGCGCAGGCGAAAGCCGCCGTGCTTGTGGCGCGGATGAAGCTGGACGTCATCTGACCTCCTTTGGCGGCGTCGGCGAGGGGTCCGGCGCCACAGGGGACTAAAGGGCGGGAAGCGGGCAAATGCCGGGGAGCACGCACCCGACCGCTGCTTTTGTATACAAAA
>CBQVAZ010000328.1:0-4746 GCA_967720205.1 uncultured Gemmatimonadaceae bacterium
GTGTACCCTTCGAGACCTGCCACGTACTCGGCAATGAACATATTCGCTTCCTGACGCGAGATGTCGGGGCAGGCGCTCACCTTGCGGCGGAAGGTCGATAGCAGCTCGCTAGGTGTGTACTGCACGTAGTTCAACACTTCCGTCACGGTGTCGCCCTTCACGAGATCTGTGATCTCGTAACTGCCATCGCGCAGGCGCACGTGCACGGCGTTGGTGTCGCCGAACAGGTTGTGCAGGTCGCCGAGGATTTCCTGATATGCGCCCGTCAGGAAAATGCCGAGGATGTACTCCTCGTCGTCGCGATAGGCATGCAGCTCCATGCTCGTGCGGCCATCCTCGTCGCCGACGAACTTGTCGATCTTGCCGTCGGAGTCACACGTGATGTCCTGCAGCGTGCCGCGGCGCGTCGGTCGTTCCGTCAGACGGTGCACGGGCATGATCGGGAAGAGCTGATCGATCGCCCAGTGATCAGGCAGCGACTGGAAAAGCGAGAAATTGCAGAAGTAGCGGTCTACGAGCGTGGAATCGAGGTCTCTGATGATGTCGGCGTACGGCGTTGGGTTCTCAGCGACGATCTGAGCCAGCCGGTTCATGGTGGCGAAATAGATCGACTCCGCCGTCGCCAGACCGCTGAGCGACAGGACACCGCTGTTGAACAGGTCACGCGCACGTTGCTTGTCGAACGATGCGTCGTGATAGATCTCGTTGATCTTGCGCTTGGGAAGCTTCTTTTTACCTAACGTGTTGAAGTCTTCCATCATCTCGCGCAGCAGCGAGTGATCTTCCTTGGTCACCGCCGGCAGCTCGGGCTCGGCCTGCGACTCGACGTCGATCACCTTGAGCAGCAGAAGGGCGTGGTGCGCCGTGAGCGCGCGCCCGGACTCGCTGATTACATGAGGCATCGGCAAGCCTTTCGCGCGGCACGTCTCGGCCAAGGTGTAGATCACGTCGTTGGCGTATTCCTGCAGCGTGTAGTTGACGGACGCCTGCGACGTGGAGTTCGTGCCGTCGTAGTCGACGCCGAGCCCGCCGCCGACGTCGACGTGTGTAATGTCGACACCCATCGCGCGCAGCTCACCGTAGAAGCGCGACACTTCTGCCAGCGCCGTCTTGATGACACGGATATCGGTGATCTGACTGCCGAGATGGAAGTGAATGAGCTTGAGGATATCGAGCCTGCCTAACGCGGACAGTTTGTTGATCAGCCGCATCAGATCGACGGCGTTCATCCCGAACTTGGACTTCTCGCCGCCGGATTCCGCCCAGCGGCCGGAGCCCTCGCTCGCCACTTTGATGCGCACACCGGCATTCGGCGTTACCTGCAGATCCTCCGCGGCTTGCAGAAGCACATCGAGCTCGGACAGCTGCTCCAGCACGATGAACACGTTGTGGCCGAGCTTCTGACCCATGAGGGCGAGGCGCATGAACTCCTCGTCTTTGTAGCCATTGCACACGATCAGCTGCTCGGGCGTTTCAGATAGCCCTAGGACGGCCTGCAGCTCGGGCTTGGAGCCGCATTCGAGACCGACGCCATGCGCAGCGCCGAAGCGGATGATTTCTTCGACGACGTGGCGCTGCTGGTTGACCTTGATCGGATAGACGGTCGTGTAGCGGCCCGTGTACTCGAACTCGCGCATCGCGTTGTCGAAGCGTTCGCTGAGTTGCCGGATGCGCGTCTTGAGGATGTCTGAAAAGCGCAGCAAGACGGGGAGCGCGATCCCCTGCTCCTCCAGGTCGTGCGCAAGCTCGAGCAGATCGACGGTCAGCTCGGGATGTTCCGGATCCGGACGCACGATAACGTGGCCGTCTTCGCTGACGTCGAAGAAGCTCGCGCCCCACCCTTCGATGTTGTAGAGCGCCTTCGCCTGCTCGACCGACCATTCTGCTGGCGAGCGTTCTACGGAGACCGGCGTCGTGAGCTGCGTTGTAGCCATGGGCGGAAAATATAGGATGCCGCGCTGACAACAAACTCCTGCAGAGTATCGGCCACGAAGAGCCGGGCTGTAGCCCAGTCAGCCGCGGCTGTCGTGAGCCCTCGTTAGGCGCCGAACGGCCACCGGCGCCGAGAAATCCGATCGACGCGTGGCGACGTAGTCCAGCAACGATCCTCCCCCCTCCCTTCCCGCGGGCACTTCTCGAAACAGATTCTCGACGTGCAACGATTCGTCTTCGTAACGGGCGGCACGGGCTACATCGGCTCGCGCGCCATCGCGGCGTTGCTGGCCAAGGGCCATCGCGTGCGCGGCCTGGCGCGCCCTGGTTCCCAGCACAAGCTGCCCAAGGGGTGCGAGGTTGCGTTAGGCAATGCGCTCGACGGCGCCACGTTCGCCGATCAGGTCACGCCGGCCGATACGTACTTGCAACTCGTCGGCGTCGCGCATCCTGGTCCCTCCAAAGCCGCGCAGTTCGAGAGCATCGACTTCGTGTCGGCGCGGGAGAGCGTACGCGTCGCCGCTGCGGCAAGGGTCCAGCACTTCATTTACCTCTCCGTGGCTCACCCAGTCGGCGTGATGCGTGCCTATCAGGACGTGCGCACCCGCGGTGAGGCGCTGATCCGCGAGGCCGGACTGCGCGCGACCATGCTGCGGCCATGGTATGTGTTAGGCCCCGGACATTGGTGGCCGATCGCGCTCTTGCCGTACTACGGCATCGCCGAGTTGGTGCCGTCGATGCGCGAATCGGCGCGGCGCGCGGGGCTGGTAACGATCAACCAGATGGTGCGCGCGATCGTCGCTGCCGTCGAATCCGGTCCACCGCAAGACGAACCGCGAATTCTTGATGTCCCGGCGATTTGGCGTTCGTAGTTTAGCAGTACGGTAAGAGCTTTGAACCGCAGAGAACGCGGAGAACGCAGAGGTTTTTCTAAAGTGCTTCACTCTGTGTTCTCTGCGTTCTCTGTGCTTAAAGGCTCTTATCGATGCTGGGGTTTCTGAGATTCTGGAATTGGTGACGAGGTCGTCGCCGTCGCTTTGATCTGATCGCGGCCTTTTTCGAGCGCCGGGATGCCGCGCACCATCCAATCCGGCGGCGGCGCGCCCTTGAGCTTCGTCGCGAAGAACTGCTGCATGCGCATGTCGATGTCTTTCTGATTCGCGCGCTTGCGCGGATTGTGGCCGTCGCCGTTGTAATTGACCATGTAGACCTCCTTGCCTAACCGGCGGAGGCCGACGAACAACTCGATTCCTTGATACCACGGCACCGCGCCGTCGCCGTCGTTATGCATGAACAGCACTGGCGTCGTCACGCGATCGAGATGGAAGAGCGGCGAATTCTCGATGAACCGCACCGGATACTCCCAGAGCGATCCGCCGATGCGGCTCTGCGTCTTCTCGTACTGGAATGGCCGCGCGAGCCCGCTCTCCCAGCGGATCCCGCCGTACGCGCTCGTCATGTTCGCGACCGGAGCATTTGGCACGGCCGCGGCGAACATGCTCGTGGCCGTGATGAGATAGGCGGATTGATAGCCGCCCCACGATTGACCGGCGATGCCGATCGCCTTGGGCTCGACAAAACCGCGGGCGAGAAGCGACTGCACGCCGGGCACGATCGCCTTGAGGGCGCTAGGTCCCGGCCAGCCCGGCGTGTAAACGATGTCCGGGAAAAAGACGAGGTAGCCTAACGAGGTGTAGACCGACGGATTCACCACGTTGCGTCCCGTGGGCGCATGGTACTGGTGCAAGCCGTCCGACAATCTTTCATAGTAGTAGACGACCATCGGATACTTGCGCGAGGCGTCGAAGCCCTCTGGCTTGTAGAGCAGCCCCTGCAACGGAACGCCGTCGCCGCTTACCCATTCCACGAGATCGACCGTTGGCCAGCGGTACTGCGATTGCTGCGGATTGGCGTCGCTGACGCGCGTGAGCTGATCGAACGATGTACCGGTCCAGAGGTTCGGGAAGTCGGCGACTGTCGAGCGCGTGATGAGGAGCTGCGCAGCCTTGCGCGCCTTCTGCGGATTACCGTAGCCGACATCGGCCATGACGATGCGCACGGGCGCCGCCGCCGCGCCGTCCAGCCTGTCGCGGTAGAAGCCGGCCGCCTTTGACTTCGTGTCGAACGCGTGCAAAATGAGCGGCTCGTTCGGCTCGAAGAAGCGCTGCTCGGGATCGAGATCTACCACTCGGAACTCGGTGTGCGTGCGCACGCCTAACGAATCGGTGACGACGCGCGGCGGCCGAACCCCGGCCGGATCCAGCTCCCACACGTCAAAATGCGTGTAGGCCAGCACGCTCTTGTCGTCGCGCGTCCAGCCGCCAAGTCCATAGGGCGCCGCCGTCGACGGCGAATCCCACTCTTCATCGTCGAAGCGAACGTCTTTGAGCGCACCGGTCATGTCAGTGACCTTGCCCGTGGCAACGGCGTAGCTGTGCCAGCGGCCGTTATCGAACCACGTGACATACTTCGCGCCGGGCGACAGCGACGCGCCGAACGAAAGCTTCGCCGCGATACGTGTGCGTTTGCCTGACGCGACGTCGATCAGCACGACATCGGAACCGCCGTCGCCCCACATCGCCTCGATCGCATATGGCACGTTCGTCACCGCGATAGCTGTCTTTGCATCCTCACTGAGCGTCACGTTGGGCATCGAGTCGTTCGCGAGGCGCAAGGCCGACTTGGTCGCGACCGTGTAGACGCTCGTCCAGGAGCGATTGCGATCGCGCGCGATCTCGCGCAGCTGCTGCGGCTGCAGCCGCGGATCCTTCCAGTGCCAGAGGTCGAAGACGGCTTTGTCGGCGAGCGAGTCGG
>CBQVAZ010000329.1:0-4726 GCA_967720205.1 uncultured Gemmatimonadaceae bacterium
GGCGTGCGCTGCTCGAGGTGCCGCTGCTCGCCGCCTAACACGCGCACGAACACGCGTCGCACACCGCGCCCGATCGCCGTGCCTGGATTGCGCTCACCGCGCACCGCCGGCCGCAGCTCACCGCGCAGCCAACGTTCCACTTCGTCCAAATCGTTGTCCGAAAGCGTTTGGACGTTTACAACGACGCGATAATACTGCCGCCCTCCGCGCGGACTCGCGGCCAGCGCCACGCGCACAGGGCGCTCTACTTCCGCAGCCACGTCGCTGACGCGCGAGAAAACGCCGAGTTGGTGCACCACATTCGTGCTATCGACGCGGAAGACACGATAACGCTCGTTCAACGCGTCGTAGCGCACGACGACGTCCCACTCCGTCGCCGCGAGCAGATCGTCGAAGAGTCGCCGCGCGGCCCACAACTCCACGCGATAGTGCATCTCCATCGGGAAGCCGTTGCGCACGAGGACGAGCATCGCCGTATCCGCCACGACGCCGGCGGCGCGTACGCTCGGACCCTCACGCGTCAGGGCAGCGGGCGGCGGCAATGTCACGTCAAGCCGTGGGCGCGTCTGCTGAGCAGCCGCCCCCACACTCGCAAGTACGAATGCCGTGCTGGCGAGCCCTCTTCCTCCCCGCCTCACATTAGATGCGTGGTTTCAGCCTAACGAAGAAGTTCAGCGGCGCGTCCTTGCTGGACAAAGCCTTCGCGACGTAGAACCCTACGTTGTCGAGCACCAGCCCCAGTCCGATGTCCGTTCTGAACGTGCGCGCCTTGGGAAACTTGTCTTTGGTGTACGTTAGGTCGCTCAACTCCGCGCGCGGAGTCACGAGCCATCCACGACCCGCATCCGCGAAGACAACCCACTGCGCGCCGTTGCCATAGCCGTGACGCCACGGTCTCCAGTCGTCGTCGAAAATGCCGAACGGGTCCAGTCGCAGATCGCCGCGAAACTCTATTTGACCCATCGCGATCCGATCGCACTGCGCCGGCAGCCCCGAGACCGCGGTGACTGTCCCGCCAGGCAGCGTAGGATCGATTGACGAACACGTCAGCACGTCTCTGCCTTCCGGCTCACGCCGAAAATCGAATCCGGGCATGCTGCCGGGGCCGCCGACGGACATCCGCCGCTGCAGGGGCAGGGGATCGCCGCCTAACCAGCCGCCGAGAACCACGCGCATGTTGAGCTGGCCGTCCGGGGAGAGACGATTGTAGCGCCGCATGTCGATGAAGCCACGACGATAGTCTGTCGCACCAGGCGCCGCGTTGCGCGTGAAGAACGACGCGGGGGCGATCGTCGTGAGTGTGCCGTGGCCTTGCTCCAGGTTCGCCGTGATGAACCAGCCGGACCAGGGATCGTCCTCATCATTTCGCGTGTCGAAACGAAAGGTACCCGAGAGCACGTGCAGGCTCCCGTCGTCCATCGCCGGATTCGGACGCCAGTCGTTGCTATTTCGGAACAGCGTGAACGGATCACGCGTGCCGCGCGCCGCCCAGCGCTGATCGCTGAACGACACGGTGAAGTCCGTCGCCCGCGTTAGGTACAGGCCCGCGTAAACGGCGGCGCCGTGCCGGCCGAAGTAGTCGCGATAGTCACGATGCAGAAAGAACGTCGAGAGACCGACTTCGCCATCACTCAGCTGCCAATCCTCGACAGGATCAATCATGTCGAAGAGCTTTCCGCCGAAACGCAGTCCGCTCTCGTCGCCGAGCTCGAATTCCATTTTCACGTTATGACCGAACGTATGCTCGGCGCGGTCCAGGTTGCCGACCGTGCGGACGATGCCTAACGCGTCGAGTCGGAGGCGGCCCCAACCCAGATCGCGTCCGATCGACGGACCCACGAGCACTGGCAGCCCTTCGACGCGGTTGTACGTGCGCGCGGAGAGGAGCCGCAGGTCGGTCCAGCCGCGCGCCGACCAGCGCTCACGACTTCGCCACCAGCGAACGTCCGCGTTGTCCGCTTCCTCGGTCTCGCGTACCACGAGCACGGTTCCTTCGCGCTGATAGGCGACGCTCGCCGCGTATACGCGGACGTCTCCGTGGACCGTGGCGCCTTCTCGTCTTTCGAGCCTACCGCCGACAACGAGGATGTCTCTGTCGACTCGCGCATCCGCCTCTAGAAAAACAGATGAATTGATGGCGACGATGCGGCCGCGAACATGACCGCCGATTGTCAGCGGTCCATCCAGCACCGCGACATCAGAATCCACGACTCGACCACGCTCGATGTCATAGGAGCCCGAGACGCGTAGCGTCCCAGAGGTGTTGTAGACGCGAGCCAACTCTTCGATGACCTCACGCGGAATCGCGCGCGCCTGCACTTGCGACAGTCGCAGGGAGTCAGGCTGCTGAGCGCCAACGACAGGCGACAGAGTCGCGAGGCAGAGGGCGAGGCGCAACGTCAATCCGGATCGCATGAGCACTCTCGGGTGTGTTGTTCGGCCACTCGCCAAGCATGTGACGTGCCCATCCCCTCCGTTCCGCCTAACACGTTCCCTCCACATCACTTGGGCTTCGCGCACTTGTAAAGCGAAGCCGCAAGTATCCGCGCGAGTGGTCAGACCGTGTGTGTCACTCCGCTATCGCTGACGATACCCAGGCGCCGCATGCGCCGGTAGAGATTCGGCCGGTCGGTCTGAAGCCGCCGCGCGGCTTCGGCCACATTTCCAGACGCCGCCGTGAGCGCGTTCACGATGAGGAATCGCTCGTACGCATCGAGTGCGTCGGCGAGGGGAAGGTCTCCATCCGTCATTTGCGTCGTGGCGATGGAGATCCCGGCCCGTTCTCGCGGCAGCTCCGTGCCCGCGGGAAGGACATCCATTACCTGCGCGGCAGCGACGTGCTGCCCGGCGTGCAGAATCACGAGCCGCTCGACGATGTTTGCCAGCTCGCGCACGTTGCCAGGCCAGCGATATCGCGCGAGCGCAGACAACGCGTCATCGCCCCACGTTGGCAGCGTTCGTCCCGTGCGCGCGCGATGCAGAGTGCTAAAGTGCCTGACGAGTGCCGGAAGATCCTCGATGCGCTCGCGCAGTGGCGGCAGATTGAGCGGGATCACATTGAGGCGAAAGAGCAGGTCGTCGCGGAACGCGCCGTCGCGCGATGCGCGTTCGAGATCCTTATTTGTCGCCGCCACGATGCGCACGTCGATCGGAATCGGCTTTCCTCCGCCAACGCGCTCGATCTCTTTTGCTTCTATAGCGCGCAAGAGTTTGGCTTGGGCTTCAGGGCCGAGATCGCCGACTTCGTCGAGAAGCAGCGTGCCTTTGTCGGCGAGCTCGAAGCGGCCGATGCGCCGCTCCGTCGCTCCCGTGAACGATCCCCTCTCGTGCCCGAACATCTCGCTCTCAACGAGATCGCGTGGAATCGCGGCGCAGTTTACTCGGATTAATGCACGATCTCGCCGCGCGCTGTCGGCATGAATCGCGGCGGCGACAAGCTCTTTCCCGGTTCCCGATTCACCGCTGATCAGCACTCGCGCGTCTGTCGGCGCGATGCGCGCGATCAACTCGCGCACTCGCTGCATAACGACACTATTGCCGACCATTTCGCCGCCGAGTCCAGCTTCGGCGCGCAGCGCTTGCGCTTCGCGCCGTGCATTACGCAGCTCGAGCGCCGCGCTGACAGCCAGCAGAACGCCTTCGGGCGTGAGCGGCTTCTCGAGGAAGGTGAACGCACCGAGTTTCGTCGCGCGAACCGCGTCACTGAGCCCGGCGCGTCCGCTCATCATGATGACCGGGAGGTCGACCCGCTGCGCGCGCAGCGTCTCCAGCACGGCCATGCCGTCGAGATCGCCAGGCATCATGAGGTCGACCATCACGACGTCGAGCTCGGACTCGAGTGCGAGCGCGACGCCGCTCTTGCCGTCCTCCGCCGCACGCACGTCATACCCTTCGGCACCAAGCAAGGCGCCGACCATGCGGCGTATGTTGGGCTCGTCGTCTATGAGGAGGACGGAGGGCACGAGCTCGTTAGGCTATGGCTCGCCGCGCCGCACGGCTTCCTGGGCGCGCTGCGCCATCGCGGGCTGCGCCAGAGGATTCGGGGCCGGCAGGGCGCGCATCTCGTGCATCTGCTTGGTGACGTAGCGCTGCCCTTCGGAGATGCGCTCCACTTCCACGGCGATCGCTTCGATCGCCTGTTCCATGCGATCCATACGCGGCGCGAAGTCGGGGATCGCAGCCGGCTGCTCCCCACGCCGTTCCAAACGACTGCCGAACGCCTTGAAGAGCGGTCGCAGGATCAACGTTCCGGCCATGAGCGCCGCGAGTACAATGATGAGGATCATCACGTTTTCCGGCGGCCCACGATCGATGGGGAATGACGGGAGTGGCGGCGGCTGCGCCACGACGGCTTCCGCGCGCGCCTGCTGAGCGGCGTCGCGGGCAGCCTGGATGGCGTCCTGGATCTGCTGCCGCAGCTGCTCACGCGATGGAGGCGCCTGCACCTGCACCTGCGGCCGCGGCGTGCCAGCCTGCTGAGACTGAATGACAGAAGGGTTGAAGGTCATGCTAGCCAGACCTCTAGTTAGTGTGGCGAGTGCGGCTCACGAACAATCGCCAGCGGCGCCTCGGCGCGTGACTGCACGCCTTCGCTGAGCAGTCGCGTCGCGAAACGCTGTCCTTCGGCCAGACGCTCGACTTCGACGGCAATCGCGTCGACAGCCTGCTCGATGCGCTCGAGCCGGCGATCGACGCCAGCAGGCAGGTTGCCGATCTCGCGTAGCTG